>NZ_RZPW01000410.1:0-5593 GCF_003998455.1 Mesorhizobium sp. M7A.F.Ca.CA.001.08.2.1
GGTCGATTTCGCTTTCCATCTCGCGATCGTTGCCGCGGCCCGCAACCACCTCGCCGCGGAATTCTACAAGATGCTGCGCCAGGTCGGTGTCGATGCGCGGGTGAAGGTTGCGCGCACCGCGGCACCCACCTGCCCCAAGCGGATCGCCCACCGCGACGGCGAGCATCGCCTGATCGCCGAAGCGATCTCGCAGCGCGACCCCGAAGCGGCAGAGGCCGCAATGCGCGCGCACCTTCTGTCGGTGCAGAGACAGATCATGGAACGGTCGAATGCCGGCGCCTTTGCCGCGTGATCGCATCACCTCTGACATCGAGCCTGTGCGGGGAATTTCAAATTGAAACGTCATTTCGACGTGCTGGTCATCGGCGCGGGATCCGCTGGCTCGGTTGTTGCCAGCCGTCTCAGTGAAGACCGGTCGTGCCAGGTCGGCCTCATCGAAGCCGGGACGATGCCGGACGATCCCGACATCGCCGACCCGCTGAAATGGACGATGCTCCAGGGCCGCGCCTACGACTGGAGCTATCGGACCGTGCCCCAGCCCTTCACCGCCAACCGCGTCCATGAATGGCCGCGCGGCAAAATCGTCGGCGGCTCGAGCTGCCTGCATGCAATGGCCTATGTGCGCGGCCATCCCGATGATTTCGAACCCTGGGTGCAAGCCGGCGGCGAGCGCTGGTCCTATCGGGGGTTGTTGCCGGGCTTCATCCGCAGCGAAGCCTTCACCGCCTCCGACGGGCCAACACGCGGCAAGAGCGGCCCGCTGGATGTCTATCTGCCGGACGCCGAGGTCAGTCCGGTCGTGCGTGCCTACATCGCCGCCGGGCGATCCATGGGGGCTCCCGCCCTGAGCGACCACAACAGCGGCGAGATGGTCGGCACCAGCCCCAATTCACTCAACATACGCGACGGCAAGCGCCTGAGCGTCGCCGACGCCTATCTGCCGCCGCGGGTCATGGCGCGGCCGAACCTGACCTTGCTCGCCGGCCACGAGGTCGAGCATCTGGTTCTGGACGGCCACAGGGTCACGGGCGTGAGCGTGGTCTGCGAGGGCCAGACCAGAACGCTCTGTGCCGACCGAATTGTCCTTTGCGCGGGCGCCGTGTCCACGCCGCTCATCCTCATGCGGTCGGGCATTGGTTGCCCGGATACGCTGAAGCAGGCTGACATACGCTGCCTTGCCGATCGCAGCGAGGTGGGCCGCAACCTGCAGGATCATCTGCTGGCTCTTGGAAATGTCTACAGCACCAAAAAGCCGGTGCCGCCTTCCCGCCTGCAGCACTCCGAATCGCTGATGTATCTGCACAGCGACGACCCGACCCGCTCCATGGGAAGTCCCGATATCGTGCTCGCCTGCGTCGTCGCTCCGTCGGCGGCCGAGGGCCTGAATGCCCCGCTTTATGGCTCGGCCTTTACCATCCTTTGCGGCGTCACTCATCCGACAAGCCGCGGGCGCATCACACCGAGCGGGCCGGGCCGCAACGATGCGCCGGTCATCGATCCGCATTATATGGAAACCGAACACGATCGCGCGACATTCAGGATGGCGTTGAAGCGGGCGCGCATGGTCGGCCATCATGAGGCCCTGGACGAATGGCGCGATACGGAGATCCTGCCAGGCGCACCGGTTCAGTCCGATGCCGAACTCGATGCTTTCATCGCCAGGGCTGCTTCCACCCATCACCATCCGGCCGGCACCTGCCGGATGGGTCTTGACACCGAGGCCATCGTCGATCCCGACTTGCGGCTGAACGGCTTCGACAATGCCTTTGTCGTCGACGCCTCGGTGATGCCGGCGATCCCGAGCGGACCGATCAACGCGGCGATCGTCGCCATCGCCGAAACCTGGGCGGCGTCTTCACGGGTTACCGCGGCGGCCGCGTGACGGCGGCCGCATCCGACACTTCCCCTGGGTTCCGAATGGCTCTGCTTCCCGGCGACTATCAGCTATGGAGATGCGTCAGCTCAAACGCCGCTCCGTCCCGGACGCCGGCCATGCGCTGCTCGGCGGACCGGAACATGTCCGCGAACTCCACCTGGTTCTCGAACACCACGCCGCCGACCTTGACCGTCAAGGCATCCTCGGTGCCTTTTGGCGCGAAATAGACTTGTGCGATGCGCGCCCTGATACGCTCGCCGATTTCCCTGGCTTCTGCTTCGGTCGCGCCGGCGAGGAAGACCCCGAACATCGACGTCCCCATGCGTCCAACCAGATCCTCCGCGCGCACCGACGATTGTATGGTTGAGGCTATGAGCCGCAAGGCTTGATCGCCCCATTCAAGACCAAAGCGCAAGTTGATGGACCGCAGATGTTCCGAATGGATGACCAGGAAGGCGCCCGATTTTGGCCCCGGCACCGACGGTCTTGCCGTTCTTCTTTCGACCATCGACGTGAAGACCGCTCCGTTCAGGCAGCCGGTCGTGGTGTCGAAGGTTGCCGACTTGTCGAGCTCCCGGCGATAGCGACGAAGTTCGATCTGTTTCAATCCAACGAACAGAAAAAGCGGAACGCCAAGGACAACAGGCAACAGGATTGCCGTGATCATGCTGCGCCCAAATGGCGTCAGCGCTTCGGAAAACAGGAGCAGATAATTGAGGCCGACGGAAACGCCCAGGATTGCAGCAGTTCCCAGAAAGGTCAGCAAAGCGACGCCTTTCCATGCCTGGTCGGTGGTGCTCGCCATAGTCTTTGTCACTGGCCGATCTCCTGTGGATGGGCTGGTATAAGGCCGGTGTGTTGCAATTTCAGTTTCAAGGAACATTGCAATTTAATCGATTGCGCGATGACCCCATCAAGGCTGCGGACGTGGCGATTAACAAACAAAACATCAGGGAATGAATGACAGGCTATTGTGCCGGGCCGAATATGCCCATCCCGGCCTTTCTGGCTGTCGCCTCCGCCTTGCCGTAGATGCCGCTCGGCAGCGCCGTGGCCCAGCCGTTGGAGACAAGCCAGGCGCCAACATCCTGTTTGCCCAGCCTGCACGGTGCGGCGACGGCAAAACGCTCGACGTCCGGCGGTACGAAACAGTGCAGCGCGCGTCCCCTCAGCCAGGAATTGAAAACGGCGCGGGCGCGCACGCCGCAAGGCCAGGTGACGTCATGAAACGAGCAGGAGCTGTCAAGATCGATGCTTTGCACCCCGCTGATGACCACCTTGCGGCCCATGGCTTCGAACATCGCCGACGATGTGGCAACCGGGCGGTAGAGCGAGACCTCCCGCCAATCCCCAGGCATCGGCGTTTTCGGAGGCACGGCGAGGCCGAGCTCGCTGAGTGGCGGGCGGGGCTCGGCCCGTTCGATCTCAGCGGGGTCAAGCCGTGGCGGAGCGATCAGGTCTTGGGCAACCTTGCGCGCCGGTTCCAGGCGTTGTGCGCCGGCAACCGGGGCAACCGGCCGGACAGGCTGCGTGTCGTCAACATCTGGCGACTGGGCACGGACCGGCCGATCGACCGAAAGCAACGCCCCGCCCTGAATGATCAGCAGTATCCCAGCCAGAAGCAGGAGACTTCCGAGTGCGATCGCCAAGCGGCTGCGGCCTGGCCTGGCCATCAGCTTGAACAGGATCCAGGGATTTGCGCCGTTCAGAAACCCGACGTCGATTTGGCAACCAGCTTGAGCGCACCTTTTTCAATCCGGTAAAACGGCATCGAGCGTTCGCTGGATCCGTCGGCCCGAAACCGGAACAGGCCGGTCGACCCGCGAAAGCCGTTTGGATTTTCGAGAACTTTTTTGCTGAAGCCATCAGGCCCGACCGCGCTGGCAATCCCTGCCGTCAGGGCAACCATATCATAGGCATAGGCCACATTGACGTCAGCCGGATAGTTGTATGTCGTCCTGAAGCGGTCGGCGATCGGCCCGGTTTCACCTGGATCGAGCGTGGCGATAAACGCCCCCTCGAAGAGCGGATCCATGGGGTGCTCCAGCCAACGGTTCGTTCCGACGACGGAGACAGTCTTTCCCGGAATGCCCTTCGATTTGAGGGCGGCAAGCATGGGCGCCGGACTGCCATTGCCGCTGGCGACAATGACGGCGTCGGGGGCGTCCACGAGTGAGCCCATTTCGTCGACCGCCTTCGCGCCACCGTCGCCGGCAGAATATCGGAGAGTGACCGCGAGCGCCGCGCCATAGATGCTGAGGCTGTTTGCGACCCGCTTCTCCATGGCGCCGGCGTTTGGGCCATCCGCGACAAGCAGTACGAACTTCTTGCTGCCTTTCGCGGCCAGTCCCGCGGCGCCCGCGGCGGCGCTGTCCGCTTCGCCAAGGAGCACGGCATAGACCCCGGGGCCGCCGGCGAAATTGTCGGCGAGCGCCAGGACCGGTGGCCGCTTCGACCCCGACAGCGTGGCAATATGCTGGGCCGCCGGTAGCTCGGTCGGGCCGATGACGACTTTAGACCCCGTCGTAATGGCCGTAACCGCCAGTTTGCCGGCCAGTGCGCTGTCGCCTTTGGTGTCTTCTACCGTCAGCGCCAGCAATCCGTTGCCGATATCCGTCATCGCCAGCTTGGTCGCATCGAGCATCTTCCTGCCGTTTTCCCCGGCCGTTCCAGGGGCGGAAAGCGGCAGCAGCATCGTGACTTTGGTCGACCCGGTGCCCAGCGACTGGGTCGCCTGGACGGGACCGGCACCGGCGGCGCCGTTCTGCCCGGCAGGCGCGGTAACCGCCGCCGGATCGAGCACTTCGGACACGCCGCCCTTCGACTGGCAGCCCGACACGATCGCGGCGAGCGCCAAGGCGATTGCCCATGTCCGCGGACGGTGGACCTGTCGGCCAGCTTCCATGAATGCTCCACCCCTATGTGCCGCCGGATATTGTTCCCGGTCTGGTCTTCAACGCATGTTACGGCGGACTTGCAGTGCCGTCTGTAGTTCTTTTAGCCGCCGAACAGCCTGCCTCTGAGCGCCCTGATCTGCCTTGCTTGCCCAGCACTTCGATAGTCGGCGCATTTCATGTATCGCGGCCCGGGCACGAACACGCGGCGCACGCAGACGCCCTTTGCCTGGGCAGGGGCTCCACCCTCCTCGCCTGGCGAAAATGCGGAAAAGCCGAACGTCGCCACCGGCAAAGGCCCGGTCACTTCGATCCCTTCCCTTGCCAGGATTGCCCGCGCACGCTGGCAGTAGCGGACTGAAAGGGCCGAGAACCGGCTTTCATTGTGCCCGGCGCGATACTTCATGACGGTGGTGCAGAGATCACCCGCGGCGAGCTTGTTGGCCTGTGCAAGATATTTGACCCCCAGCGCGATGTTGGCCGCCGGCGCGCTGAGATCGTCGAGGGAACCTCGAAAGCCGAGCATCCTGGCGGTCGCCGGCATCACCTGCATCAGGCCGACTTCGCCATCGGCGCCTTGCACGCCGGGATCGAAGCCGCTTTCGATCTCCATCACCGCATGCGCCAGCATCGGCTCCAGGCCATAGATCGATGCCTGGCAACTGGCAAACGCCTTGAAAGCCTGCCGGGTCCACTCGGTGGCCGGATCACAGCGCACTGGTTGCTTCAGGCCGGACGAAAGCTGTTGTTTCACGGATGGTCGTTCCAGCCAGTTGGCACTGGCCGGCGTGACCGTTTGGACAACGCCAAACAACACGATCGC
>NZ_RZPW01000411.1:0-5582 GCF_003998455.1 Mesorhizobium sp. M7A.F.Ca.CA.001.08.2.1
GTCTGGGCGAAGACGGCCCGACCCACCAGCCGGTCGAGCATCTGGCGGCATTGCGCGCGATCCCCAACCACAATGTCTTCCGCCCGGCCGACGCGGTCGAAACCGCGGAATGCTGGCAGATCGCCCTGGAGTCGGAAAAGACGCCGTCGACCTTGGCGCTGACCCGCCAGAACCTGCCGACGGTGCGCACCGAATTCTCGGCCAAGAACCTCAGCAGCCAGGGAGCCTATGAGCTGGCCGCTGCCAGCGGCGAGGCGGCGATAACGATCTTCGCCACCGGCTCCGAGGTCGAGATCGCACTTGGCGCGCGCGAGCTGTTGGAAAAGCACGGCCATCCGACCCGCGTCGTCTCGGTTCCCTGCTTCGAACTGTTCGACCAGCAGAGCGACGACTACCGCAAGAAGACGATCGGCAATGCGCCGATCAAGATGGCGATCGAAGCCGGCATCCGCCAGGGATGGGATCATCTGATCGGCTCAGACGGCATCTTCGTCGGCATGACCGGCTTCGGCGCGTCGGGCACGATCGAGCAACTCTATCCGCATTTCGGCATTACCGCCGAGGCCGCGGCCAAGGCGGCGGAAGCCCGCCTGCACGCCAAGTAAGATTCTGGGCCAGTTCGGCGAAACCGCGAAAACGGCTTCGCCGGGCCGGCTCAACTTAATCGATTTAAATCCACGCCAGTGCGGCTGGATTCTTTCTGCTTCCGCCGCTATGAAACTGCAGACCCCTCGTCCGCCCTCCAACTCCCAGGGAGAGAATTATGACCGTCAGAGTTGCCATCAACGGATTTGGCCGCATCGGCCGCAACATCCTGCGCGCTATCCATGAATCCGGCCGCAAGGACATCGACGTCGTCGCCGTCAACGACCTCGGCCCAGTCGAGACCAATGCGCACCTCTTGCGCTATGACAGCGTGCACGGCCGCTTCCCGCATGAAGTCTCGGTATCCGGCGACCAGATCACCGTCGGCAAGGAGACGTTCAAGGTCACCGCGATCAAGGACCCGACGCAGTTGCCGTGGAAGGAACTCGGCATCGACATCGCGCTCGAATGCACCGGCATCTTCACCGCCCGCGACAAGGCAGCGGCACACCTGACCGCCGGCGCCAAGCGCGTCATCGTTTCGGCCCCTGCCGAAGGCGCCGACCTCACCGTGGTCTACGGCATCAACCACGACCAGTTGACCAAGGATCATATCGTCATCTCGAATGCCTCGTGCACCACCAACTGCCTGGCGCCGCTGGCAGCCGTGCTGCACGAAACGGTCGGCATCGAAAAAGGCATGATGACGACGATCCACTCCTACACCGGCGACCAGCCGACGCTGGACACCATGCACAAGGATCTCTACCGCGCCCGCGCCGCTGCGCTGTCGCAGATCCCGACCTCGACCGGTGCCGCCAAGGCGATCGGCTTGGTGCTGCCCGACCTCAAGGGCAAGCTCGACGGCATCTCGATCCGCGTGCCGACCCCGAACGTCTCGGTCGTCGATTTCAAGTTCATCGCCAAGCGGTCGACCACGGTGCAGGAGATCAACGAAGCCGTGATCGCCGCCTCCAACGGCAAGCTCAAGGGCATTCTCGGCGTCACTCATCACCCGAACGTGTCGATCGACTTCAACCACGATCCGCGCTCCTCGATCATGGCGCTCGACCAGACCAAGGTGATGGACGGCAATTTCGTATCGGTGCTCTCCTGGTACGACAATGAATGGGGTTTCTCCAACCGCATGGGCGACACATCGGTCGCCTTCGGCAAGACCATCGCCTGATCACAAAGCCCTCTTTTCGAGACTTGGAACGCCCGGCTTTGCCCGGGCGTTTTTCATGAGCGCAGCTTGCGCCTTCCCAAATTGTGTCCCGGGCGCCAAAACATCCGAAAATCAGCGGCATAGACCAAAAAGCCACCCTGCCGCCTTGCACTGGTCACGTCTTCGCCCCACTCTCTCGCAAAGCAGGAGACAGACGAATTTGAGGGGCTGATTTCAGGATGGAGCATGCGATCTATCTCGTCACGCTGGTCGGCACAGCGCTTGTCGTCGCCGCCGCGTTTTCGAGCCTGATCGCCTTCCGCTTCGGCGCCCCTCTTCTGCTCCTGTTCCTCTGCATTGGCCTCGCCACCGGCACCGACGGTCTCGGCATCCAGTTCGACAATGCCCGCATCGCCTATTTTGCCGGCTCACTGGCGCTGGCCGTCATCCTGTTCGATTCCGGCTTCGGCACGCCGCTCAACGCCTTGCGGCAGGCAGCCGGCCCGGCGTTGTCGCTGGCGACCTTCGGCGTAATTCTGACCACCGGCCTGTTCGGCGCCGCCGCCCACTATCTGCTCGACCTCACCTGGCTGGAATCCTTCCTGCTCGGCGCCGCCGTCGCCTCCACCGATGCGGCCGCCGTGTTCTTCCTGCTGCGTGCCGGCGAGATCAATCTGCGCGAACGCGTGCGCTCGACGCTCGAGGTGGAATCCGGCACCAATGACCCCATCGCCATCTTCCTGACCATCACGCTGGTCGAGATCATCGCCGCTCATGCCAATCCCGAGACCAACGTCCTGGTCACCAGCCTTTTCCTCGGCTTCCTCCTCAACATGGGCCTTGGCGCTGTCGTCGGCGTGCTCGGCGGCCTCGCCATCGTGCGTCTCGTCGACCGGCTCAATCTCGACCATGGCCTGCTGCCGATCTTCGTGCTGACCTTGTCGTTGATGGTCTTTGCCGCCGCCGGCGCCATTGGCGGCTCTGGCTTCCTGGCGGTCTATATCGCCGGCCTCATCTCGGGCAATTCCGATATCCGCGCCGTCACCATCCTCAAGCGCTTCCAGGACGGCATGTCATGGCTGGCACAGATCATCATGTTCCTCATCCTCGGCCTGTTCGCGACGCCCTCGCAATTCCCGGCGATCATGGTGCCGGCGGTGCTGCTCGGCCTGTTCCTGATGTTCGTGGCGCGGCCGGTCGCAGTCTGGCTCTGCCTGATCCCGTTCCGCATGCCGCGCCCCGAAGTCGCCTTTGTCTCGTGGGTCGGCCTGCGCGGCGCGGTGTCGATCCTGCTTGCCATCACCCCGCTGCTCGGCGGGCTGGAAAATGGCCGTGTCATCTTCAACACCGCCTTCATCATCGTGCTGGTGTCGCTGGTCATCCAGGGCTGGACGGTCGGACCGCTGGCGCGCCGCCTCGGTTTGATCGTGCCGGCGCGGCTCGGACCGCTGGACAAGGTCGAGCTGGAATTGCCGGGTTCGGCCCATCACGAGCTTCTCGCCTATCGCGTCGCACCCGGCAGCCCGGTGGCGCGCGGCGAGCGCATCCCACGCTGGGCGCGACCCTCGCTGGTGCTGCGTGACGGCCGTTCGATGCGCTTCCAGGACATGGGCCGGCTCGCCGCCGGCGACCAGGTCTACATTTTCGTCCCGGATCGCTATCCGCGCCTGCTCGACAAGCTGTTCGCCAGCCGTGCCGTGGTCGATCCCGAAGATGCCGATTTCTTCGGCGCCTTCGCCGTCGATCCAGCGCGCCCCGCCGCCGAACTGGAAGCAGCCTATACGCCAGGTCTAACCGAAGCGGAGCAAAAGCTCACCGTTGGCGCGCTGGTCACGGCGCGGCTCGGCGGCCATGCCGAATATGCCGACCGCGTGCTGCTCGGCCCGATAGAACTGATCGTCCGCGACGTCGACGACAAGGGGAAGATCATAGGCCTCGGCCTGTCGTTCGAGCCGACCGCGCCGGTGGCGCGGGTGCCGGTCTTCCTCAGCGCCGGAGAAATCGGCGACCGTCTTTCCGCCTTCATCCGCAATTGGCGCAAGCCGACCGAGGCGCAGGCGGACGAGGCGCGGGCGGACGAGGCGCGGGCGGACGAGAAACCGGCCCCGGAGCCAGCGCCGGAAAAGGCAGCAACCGAAAGCTGACAAACCCGCTATTGAGCGCTGCCATTCATCCGCCCGCCAGTGCAAGATCGTGCCCACTTCAAAATTTCGGTTCGAGCGCGCCCTAAGCCTTGCATCGCCGCCGATGCGGGGTATGGTCCCCCGGTTTTTCGCGAAAGGAACCCGCATGGCCGCCTTCAAGACACTCGACGATATCGGCAACATCAGCGGCAAGCGCGTGCTGGTGCGCGTCGACCTCAACGTGCCTGTCACTGAGGGCAAAGTCACCGACGCCACCCGCATCGAACGCATCGCACCGACCATCGCCGAGCTATCGGCCAAGGGCGCCAAGGTCATCCTGCTCGCCCATTTCGGCCGACCCAAGGATGGGCCTTCGCCCGAATTCTCGCTGGAGCCGATCGCCAAAGCCACGGCAGAAGTGCTCGGCCGCCCCGTCGGTTTCGCCTCGGATTGCGTCGGCGACACGGCCGGAAGCGCTGTCGCCGCCATGAACAAGGGCGACGTGCTGCTGCTCGAAAACACTCGCTTCTACAAGGCCGAAGAAAAGAATGACCCGGCCTTCACCGAAAAACTCGCCGCCAATGGCGATATCTTCGTCAACGACGCCTTCTCGGCCGCGCACCGCGCGCATTCTTCGACCGAGGGACTGGCGCATCTGTTGCCGGCTTTTGCCGGCCGCACCATGCAAGCCGAGCTTGAGGCGCTGGAGAAAGGTCTGGGAAAACCGGTCCGTCCGGTCGTCGCCATTGTCGGCGGCGCCAAGGTCTCGACCAAGATCGATCTGTTGATGAACCTGGTGAAGAAGGTCGACGCGCTGGTCATCGGCGGCGGCATGGCCAACACCTTCCTCGCCGCGCGCGGCACCGATGTCGGGAAATCGCTGTGCGAGCATGATCTCGCCTCAACCGCCAAGCAGATCATGATCGAGGCGGCCGAGGCCGGCTGCGCCATCATCCTGCCGGTCGACGGCGTCGTCGCCAGGGAGTTCAAGGCGGGCGCGGCCTGCGAGACCGTCGCCATCTCCGATGTGCCGGCCGACGGGATGATCCTCGATGTCGGCGCCAAAACCGTGACGACCATCGGCGAATGGATCGACCGCGCCGCGACACTGGTCTGGAACGGCCCGCTCGGCGCCTTCGAGATCGCGCCCTTCGACCATGCGACGGTGGCGGCGGCCAAGCATGCGGCGTCGCGCACCAAGGAAGGCAAGCTGGTCTCGGTCGCAGGCGGTGGCGATACGGTGGCGGCGCTCAACCACGCCGGCGTCGCCGACGACTTCACCTATGTCTCGACCGCCGGCGGCGCCTTCCTGGAGTGGATGGAAGGCAAGCCGCTGCCCGGCGTCGATGTGTTGAAGCGCTGAGGCTCCGAGGCGATCAACACTCGGAGAGCGAACAAGGCCGCCCGAGGCTTCAATCGATTCGAGCTTTCCGATGCCATTCCTTTGGCGGTAGACTTCCGTTAAGCGCGGAACAACCGTTTCAGGAGAAGCAACAATGAGCGAACGTCTCGAAGACATTGCCGCTGCGATCGTCGCCGATGGCAAGGGCCTGCTGGCCGCCGACGAAAGTTCCGGCACCATCAAGAAGCGCTTCGACGTCATCGGCGTCGAATCGACCGCCGACAGCCGCCGCGACTACCGCGAGATGATGTTTCGCACCAGGGAGGCGATGACCCGCTACATTTCCGGTGTCATCCTCTATGAC
>NZ_RZPW01000412.1:0-5541 GCF_003998455.1 Mesorhizobium sp. M7A.F.Ca.CA.001.08.2.1
ATCGGCGGGGATGCCGTAGCGCAAGCCGTGTGCTTCCCAGGAAATGGCGAAGGCGCCATCGGCTTCGGCTTCGGCGAAGGCAGCGTCGGCCAGCGTGTCGTGATCCTCGCTTGCGGCATCGCTCGGCCTGGTGATGACCCGGCGGACGAACTCCAGCCGCGTTTCGTCGGCAAAATGGTTGCGGGCGTAGCCGATCACCGTGTCCTTGCCGGCGCCGCTTGGGCCGACGACGGCCACGAAAACGCCATCGCGGATCGGAAACGTCTCGGCCGAAAGTTCCCGCTCGATCAGTGCCGACACCATCATGCCACCCGGCGTCCCTGCCGCCACACGGTGCGCACGACCGGAACATGGTCGTCGACGCGCACCCGCACCAGATCGGCGCGGCGGCCCTGCTCGATGACGCCGCGGTCGGTCAGGCCAACCGCATCGGCCGGGTTCTTCGACACCATGGCGACGGCCTGCGGCAGGGAAATGCCTTCGACGACATCGCCGAGGAAGAACGCCGACTGGATCAGGCTGAAGGGAATGTAGTCGGACGACAAGATGTCGAGCAGGCCGTCGCTGGCCAGCGTACGGGCCGAGACATTGCCCGAATGCGAGGCGCCGCGCATAACGTTTGGCGCGCCCATCAGCACACCCATCCCGGCCTCTTTCGAGGCCCTGGCGGCCTCTTCCGTGGTCGGGAATTCGGCGACCCGCACGCCCTGCTCGATCGCTTCGTCGACATGGCCCGATGTGGCGTCGTCGTGGCTGGCCAGCACGATGCCGCGCTCCTGGCAGGCGGCGGCGATCACCGCCCGGTTCGGCGCCGAATTGCGCGCCGATTCGGCCATCCGCTTTTCGCAGAACACCTTGAAGTCGCGATCGGTCAGCTTCAGCTTGCGCTGGTAATAGTAGGCATAGGTTTCGAGATTGACGAACTGGCGCTGGCCTGGCGCATGATCCATCAGCGATGCCAGCTTAACCCGCTCGTCGCCGTCGAAATTAGCGAAAGCCCTGAGGCAGTCCGGTGCCGAAACCTCGCAGCGCAGGTGGATGAAATGGTCGGCGCGCAGACGGTCCTGCTTCACACTGTCCTCGATCGCGTCGGCCAGCTTGCGGATGTCGGCCGATGTCAGGTCGGCGTCTTCGTCCATGCCGACGCGCAAGGCGTCCAGCACGGTGGTGATGCCGGCGGTTGCCACCTGCGCGTCATGGGCGAGCACGGCGGCGATCGGATTCCAGCGCACCTTGGGCCGCGGCGCGTAATGGCCTTCGAGATGGTCGGTGTGCAACTCGACCAGCCCGGGAATAATATAGTCGCCGCCCATATCCTCGCCGATGCGGCCAGAACCAGAGCTTGCGCCGGCTTCGATGCCGGCGATAAAGCCGTCGCGCAGCACCAGCGAACCTTCGACGATCTCGTCGGCAAGCACGATGCGGGCATTGTGGAGAACAGTCTCGGCGGTCATTTCAGGCAGTCCTTCAGGCGGTTTTTCTGGCCGGGCGGCGCCCGAGCGCGTGATGCGAGAGCACCATGAACGGCGCACCCGGTTCGGTTTCGACAAATAAGGTCAGCGCATCCACCAGCACCTTCTGTTGCAGCACTTCCGCGAACAGGCTGTCGATCGCTGCGCGCAAACGCGGGCTCTCCTGTGACCCCGCCCGGCCGGAGAGCGTCATGTGGAAGCGAAAGGTTTCGAAGACATAGGGGTAGCCCCATTGGCAGAGATTGCGGAACTCGGCCGGCTTCAGCGAATCCGGGCTGCGCCGCTCGATTTCCGCCTCGCTCAGCGGTGCGCGAAACCGGTCGAAGTCGCGCACCACGTCATCGGCGAACCGGTTGAGCGCAGGCACTGGCCCTTCCGGCACCAGTGCGAAGAAGCCGTCGATCTGGCTGACCACGAGACGGGGGATGGTCACCACCGGCGTCACCTCGGCAAAATGGTCGAGTGCGGCGCGCAGCGAGACTTCCGTCTCGTTGGCAGCCAGGCGGAACGGTGCTTTCAGCGTCGCATGGAAACCATAGCGGCGCGCCGAAGCGGTGTGGAAAGCGACTTCCGCCGCCGACAGGTCGGCCACCGCTTCGACCGGCCTCGTCGCGGCGCCAAACGGGTCGCGGCCCAGCCAGTCGGCGGCAATCCGCGCCAGTGGCTCGTCCTGCCGGGGAGTGAAATAGAGGGCGTAGCGCATGGAAAGTCCTTGTCAGCTTCGCTGCCATAGGCCATTTCCATGACGAATTGACGAAGCCTTGCTGGCTTTCAGGTAACAAAACGCTGCGGCGGGGTCATTAGCCGACGATTTTTTCGTGCTGGACCAGGGAGCGAGTGCTCACGCAGCGACCGATCAGGCCTTCATCAGCCATTCATGCTCGGGCGCATTGTGGAACTTCCACGTCCGCTTCGGTCCTGCCATGACGTTGAGATAATAGAGGTCGTAGCCATGGCAGGCGGCGCAGGGGTGATAACCCCTGGGTACCAGCACGACATCGCCATCCTCGATCGCCATTGCTTCGTCGAGCGCGCGATGACCGTTCTTGTCGGCGTCGGTGTAGACGCGCTGGAAGGCAAAGCCCTGCGGCGGGTTGAGGCGGTGATAGTAAGTTTCCTCGAGGTAGGATTCAGCGGGCAGATTGTCCTGGTCGTGCTTGTGCGGCGGATAGCTCGACGTATGCCCCCCGGGCGTGATGACCTCGACCACCAGCAGCGAATCGGCCGGCTTGCCCTCCGGCAATATGTTGGTGACATAGCGCGTGTTGGTGCCCTTGCCGCGCACCTCCTGGCCGAGATCGTCCGGTCCGATGACGCGAACCGGCAGGCCGCCGCCAAGACCCGGCGCCGAGCAGACCGCGAGTTCCAGTTCGGTGTCCGCGGTCACCGACCAGTCGGAGCCTTGCGGAATGTAGACCGACCACGGCTTGCCCTCGAAGGGCGACATGCGCTCGCCGAGCAGGCCGAGATCCTTGCCGCCGGCTGAAGCCTTGCCCTTGCCGGTGACGAACACCAGGCAGACTTCGCGATCCTCCGTCTTGCCGGAGGCGCTCTCGCCCGGATTCAGCCGATGCAGGTCGAAACCGACATAGGTCCAGCCGGCGCTTTTCGGCGTCACATGGGCGACGCGACCGTGGCCCTTGTCGGCTTTGACGAGCAGCTTCGACATTTTTGTCTCTCCTATCGCAAATCTTCGAGATCGGCCGAAGCCTCTCAACTTCGTCACCCTAGGGCCTAGCAGGAGCGAAGCTCCGTCGCGGAGACCCTAGGATGACGAAGTTAGAAGCACTGGAAGCTAACCGCCGACGCATGCGATCAGTCACTCCTTCGGCTCGGGCCCGACCGGAGGCCTCGCCTCGTCAGCAGGCTTGTAGAGATAAAAAAACTGCCAGACGGCGTAGCCGGCGAAGCCGAGCGCGATCATGCCCCAGAACGGCGTGCTGGTGGCGAACTCGATGATCGACCAGATGACGCAGACCGCGACGACGGCGACACGCCGCCACAAAGGCCGGAAGAAGGGGTGTTCGGAATCTTTCATCGGGCCAATCTACAGCAATCGGCCTCGCCGGGAACCCGTCGCACCAGCCATTGGGAGACTAGACATTTGGAAAGCCTTGCGTCTCGACCGTGTATCCGGCCGCCGTCATGACGCGCATCAATTCCTTGTAGCCCACTTGCGCCATCCTGAGCGGCGGGTTCTTCTTCGGGTCCTGCTCGGCCTCGACCACGAACCAGCCCTCATAGCCATGGTCGGCGAAGCGCTGCACGATGGCGCCGAAGTCCAGCGAACCGTCGCCCGGCACGGTGAAGGCGCCGAGCGCCACCGCGTCGAGGAAGGACTGCTTCGTGCGGTCGAGCTTTTCGATCACCCCCATGCGGACGTCCTTCACATGCACATGGCTGATCCGGGTATGATGGTTGTCGATGGCGCGCAGCACGTTACCGCCGGCGAATGCCAGATGGCCTGCATCGAGCAGCAGCGGAATGCCGGCTCCGGAATAGCGCATGAAGGCATCGAGTTCCGGCTCGGTCTCGACCACTGCCGCCATGTGGTGGTGGTAGGACAGCGGCATGCCTTGTTCGGCGCACCATTCGCCAAATTCGGTCAGGCGCTTCGCATAGGCTTTCATCTCGTCGTCCGACAGCTTCGGCTTGGTCGCCAGCGGCTTCGAGCGGTCGCCCTGGATCGAACGGCCAACCTCGCCATAGACGATGCAAGGCGCGTTCACCGCCTTGAACAGGTCGATCATCGGCTGGATGCGATCCTTGTTGTCGGCCATCTCCCCATCGACCAGCGTGCCCGAGAACCAGCCGCCGCACAGCGTGACGTCGGCGGCCTTCAGGATCGGCAGCATGATTTCGGGGTCATTGGGAAAACGCCGGCCCATCTCCATGCCGGTGAAGCCGGCCGAGCGCGACTGGCGCAGACATTCTTCCAGCGACACGTCATCGCTGAGCTCCGCAAGATCGTCGTTCCACCACGCAATGGGGGACATGCCCAGTTTGGCTTTCAAGTCGTCACTCCGGTCCTAAAACAGTTTCTTGCTCGTTGGCGCCGCCCCTCATCTGCCTGCCGGCATCTTCTCCCCGTGTAGAGACAGGGAGAAGGAGGAGCTTCGGCGCCTCTATCAATCGCCGATGGTCTGCATCTGCCGCTTTTCGTCATACGCCTTGCGCGCCGCGTTGACCTGCGGCCGCACTGACACTTCCGGCACCGCCACATCCCACCAGTGACCGCCGGCATCGGTGGAAACCAGCGGGTCGGTGTCGATGACGAGCACCGTGGTGCGCGTATTCTTCCTGGCTTGTGCCAGCGCGTTTTCCAGCCCGGCGATCGACGGCACTTTCTCGGCAATCGCCCCCATGCTCGCCGCATGCGCGGCGAAGTCGATGTCGGGCAGAACCTCGTGGCGCGAGTCCTTCAGCAGATTGTTGAAGTTGGCGCCGCCGGTCGCCATCTGCAGCCGGTTGATGCAGCCGTAACCGCGGTTGTCGAGCAGCACGATGGTCAGCTTGAGGCCGAGCATCACCGAGGTGGCGATCTCCGAATTCATCATCAGGTAGGAGCCGTCGCCGATCATGACGACGATCTCCTCGCCGGGCTTCGCCATCTTGGCGCCGAGCCCGCCGGCAATCTCATAGCCCATGGTCGAGAAGCCGTATTCGCCATGGTACGAGCCGGGCGCGCCCGCCTGCCAAAGCTTGTGCAATTCGCCCGGCAACCCGCCGGAGGCATTCAGCAGCGTCACACCGGAGCCCATGGCGCGCTGCACCGCGCCGATCACCTGCGCATCGGACGGATAGGCGGCATTGGTCGACGCCGTCACCTTGGCCGCCTCGACCGCCCAGGCCTTCTTGCCGGAGGACGCATTGTCGGTCCAGCTTGCCGGCGCCTTCCAGTCCTTCAGCGCAGCACCGAGTTCCGCCAGGCCCTCGGCCGCATCGGCCACCAGCGGCAGGGCGCGGTGCTTGCCGGCATCGAAGGGCTGCACGTTGAGTCCGATGATGGTCTTGCCCGAATTCTTGAACAGCGCCCACGAACCGGTGGTGAAATCCTGCAGGCGCGTGC
>NZ_RZPW01000413.1:0-5540 GCF_003998455.1 Mesorhizobium sp. M7A.F.Ca.CA.001.08.2.1
GCTCGGTGGTCTTCGCGCGCCAGCCCGGCACCTTCGCCGTGGTTTTCGACCATTCGGGCCGTGATGCGCCGCTGACCATCGCCAGCATCGCCGGCCGGCATTTCTTCGGCCACGGCGTGTTCTCGGCCGACGGTGCGCTGCTCTATGCCACCGAAAACGACTTCGACAACGCCGCCGGCGTCGTCGGCGTCTACGATGCGCGGGCGAAATTCAGCCGTGTCGGCGAGTTCCCGACCTATGGAATGGGTCCGCACGAGCTTCTGCTCCTGGGCGATGGCAGGACGATTGCGGTAGCAAATGGCGGCATCGAGACCCATCCGGATTACGGCCGCGCCGAGCTCAACATTGCGACCATGAAGCCGTCCTACGTATTGATAGACCGCGTCACCGGCGACCTCATCGAGAAGCACGAATTGCCGGCCGCACTGCATCAGCTGTCTATCCGCCACATGGACACAGATCCATCCGGGACCGTCTGGTTCGGCTGCCAGTACCGGGGGCCGGGCACCGATCGTCCGCTGCTGGTCGGTCGCGCCACGCGCGGCAAGGATCTGCAACTGCTCGACATGCCGCAGGACGTTTTGTCGGGCTTCCGCAACTACATAGGCTCGGTCGCCGCCAATCCGGCTGCCGGCACGGTCGCGGTCTCCTCGCCGGAAGGCAACTCGCTTGTCGTGCTCGATGCGGCCAGCGGCCGGGTCGTCGCGAACAGCGCGCTGGTCGAGGTCTGCGGCGTGGCACCTGACGGAACCGGCTTCATGGCCACCACCGGCGCTGGCGAGATCGTCGAGGGCAATGGTGCGACACGCTCCGAACCGGACTATGTCTGGGACAACCACATGCTGCGCATCGAGCAGGCCGCATAGGCCACAAGCGAAGCCGCTTAACGAATTATGCACTATCCCCTTGCGGTGGCGGGCCGTGGCGGGCACAGGGAATTGTCTTTCGAACCGGTTGCTTCATGAAATTGCTTGCCATCGACTGTGCCGCCAACCTCTGCGCCGCTAGCGTCTATGACGGGACGGCGAAGCGGGAGCTCGGCCGCTCGGTGCTCGATCTCGGCAAGGGCCATGCCGAGCAGCTGATGGCGGTCATCGCCGAAGCGCTGGAGGCAGGCGCAACCGACTATGCAGGTCTTGGCGCCATTGCCGTGTCTGTCGGCCCCGGTTCCTTCACCGGTCTGCGGGTCGGCGTCTCGACCGCGCGTGGCCTGGCGCTGGCGCTGAAGATACCGGCAATCGGAGTGACGACACTGGAGGCGCTGGCTGCCGAAGCAGCGACGGCATTTCCCGGTCGCGCCGTGCTGGCGGCGCTGGATGCCGGCCGTGAGGAGATCCACGCGGCCTTTTACGACGAAAGGTTAGTATTGACTTACGGTCCGGCCGTGGCCACGCTGGCCGACGTGGTGGCAATGGCGATGGCAACGTCTCCGGTGCTTACCGGCACCGCTGCAGCGCTCATCAGTGCATCGGCCGGGCGCGAATTCGATGTCGGCCCTCGGACGGCCACCGCCGACATTGTCACCTACGCTCGCCTGGCTGCCGCCAACGGCGCGGGCGAACGGCCGAAACCACTCTATCTGCGCGGCGCCGACGCCAAGCCGCAGGCCGGGTTCATTCTTTCAAGGATCAGACCATGATCCCGAAAAGTGGAAGCCGGTTTTCACGGACAACGGTTCCCGTTTGTCCAGAGATCATGGTCAAACAAGAAAACAAAGATTAGATGCGCATACCTTTTCTCCAACCACGCCGCCGGGACTATGCGCTCGAGCCGCTGAGGATCGCCGACAGTCCGGCGGTCTCGCTGCTGCATCGCGAGGACTTTGTCCGCCCCTGGACCGATGGCGAATTTGCCGCCTTGCTCGAACAGGACACCGTGTTCGGCTATGCCGCGCGCGAAACCGGACAGGGCTCCAAGCCGCCCGTCGGCTTCGTGCTGGCGCGGCTTGCGGCAGGCGAGGGCGAGATCCTGACCGTCGCGGTGGCGCGATCGCATCGCCGGCAGGGGCTGGGCTGGCAATTGATGGACGCGGTGTTGCGCGAACTGCACGCGCAGCGCGCCGAAGCGCTGTTCCTCGAGGTCGACGAGACCAATGTCGCGGCGATCGCGCTTTATCGCCGGCTGGGCTTCCGCGAGGTCGGCAAGCGGCCGAATTACTACAGGTCGGCCGAACACGGACCGACCGGCGCGCTTGTCATGCGCCGCGATCTTCGCTAGCGAGACGGCCGGGATGGGGCGATGATCAAGAAAATCAGGATTTTCCTGGCGCTGGGCCTCGTTGTCGCCGGTTCGCTGGTCCTCGTGCCGTTACAGATACTGTCGATGAAGACCGGCTGGTGGCCGGAAACCTTCATCCTCAAGATCTGGCACAGGCTGATCATCAGGGCGCTCGGCATGCGCATCCATGTCAAGGGGACGCTGTCCGACAAGCGCCCGCTGCTGGTTGCGTCCAATCACATCTCCTGGACCGACATCATGGTGCTCGGCTCTTTTGCCGACGTAAAATTCATCGCCAGGGCTGATATGGAAGGCTGGCCGCTGATCGGCATGCTGTCGAAGCTGCAGCGTACCGTGTTCATCGAGCGCGAGCGCAAGCGTTCGTCGGGCGACCAGGCAAGCGAGATTGCCAGCCGCATGGCCAAGGGCGATGCGATGGTGCTGTTTGCCGAGGGCTCGACCGGCGACGGCAATATGGTCCTGCCGTTCAAGAGCACGCTGTTCGGCGCCGCCTCGATGGCGATTTCGGAAGGCGCGGCGGAACAGGTGTTCATCCAGCCGGTGGCGATCGCCTATACGCGTCTGCACGGCGTGCCGCTCGGCCGCCGGCATCGCCCGCTTGCCGCCTGGATCGGCGATGAGGATTTGATGCCGCATCTCAAGGTATTGCTCGCGGAGGGCGCGCTCGACGTCGAGGTGCATTTCGGCGAGGCAATCACCTTTTCCAAGGGTTCGAGCCGCAAGGAGACGTCGAAACTGATGGAAAGCCAGGTGCGTGAGATGATGCAGGCGGCGCTTGCCGACCCGCGGCCGAGCCGCTAGCCCCGGCATGCCCTTGCTGGCGCGGGCCGAGAATCGTCTGTTTTTTGTCACGGAAAGGCGTTAGAAGCCGCCTTATGGACTTGAACACGATAGAAAGCGACGACATCGGCACTATGGCTGGACAGCCGGCAGTGCTTTCCACGGCAGCGAGAAAAGTCTTCATCAAGACCTATGGCTGCCAGATGAACGTCTATGATTCGCAGCGTATGGCCGATGCGCTGGCTGCCGACGGCTATTCCGCGACCGATGCCATTGGCGAGGCGGACCTGGTGCTGCTGAACACCTGTCATATCAGGGAGAAGGCGGCCGAAAAGGTCTATTCCGAGCTCGGCCGTATCCGCGACATGAAAGCCGAGCGTGCCCTGGCCGGCCGCGAGATGCTGGTCGGCGTCGCCGGCTGCGTGGCGCAGGCCGAAGGCGCCGAGATCATCCGCCGTTCGCCGGCCGTCGACCTGGTCATCGGCCCGCAGACTTATCACCGGCTCCCCGACGTGCTGGCGCGGGTGCGCGGCGGCGAAAAGATCGTCGAGACCGACTACGCCATCGAGGACAAGTTCGAGCATCTGCCGCAGCCCAAGCGCGCCGAGGTCATCAAGCGCGGCGTCACCGCCTTCCTCACCGTGCAGGAAGGCTGCGACAAGTTCTGCACCTTCTGCGTCGTGCCCTATACCAGAGGCTCCGAAGTTTCCCGGCCGGTGGCGCAGATTGTCGCGGAGGCTGAGCGCCTGGCTGAAGCCGGGGTGCGCGAAGTGACGCTGCTTGGCCAGAACGTCAATGCCTGGCATGGCCAGGGCGAGAACGGCCACGAGTGGGGCCTTGGCCGCCTGCTGTTCAGGCTGGCCGAAATCCCCGGGCTGGCGCGTCTGCGCTACACCACCAGCCACCCGCGCGACATGGATGACGAGCTGATAGCGGCCCATCGCGATCTGCCGTCGTTGATGCCCTATCTGCATCTGCCGGTGCAATCAGGCTCCGACCGCATCCTCAAGGCGATGAATCGCCGGCACACGGCGAGGGATTATCTGGCGCTGCTCGACCGTATCCGCACTGCCCGGCCTGACATCGCGCTTTCCGGCGACTTCATCGTCGGCTTCCCCGGCGAGACCGAGGCGGATTTCGAGGCGACCATGGAGCTGGTGCGTCAGGTGAATTACGCCTCGGCCTTCTCCTTCAAATATTCGCCGCGTCCCGGCACGCCAGGCGCCGAAATGGCCGATCATGTGCCGGAAGCGGTCAAGGACGAGCGCCTGCAGAGACTGCAGGCTCTGCTTGTGAAGCAGCAGCAGGACTTCGGCTTGAGCCTCGTCGGCAGCACCATCGACACGCTGATCGAGAAGCCCGGCCGCCAGGCCGGCCAGAAGGTTGGCCGCTCACCTTGGCTGCAGCCGGTTATTGTTGATGAAAAGGCCGGCGAAATCGGTGACATTATCCAAGTGCGAATCACGAAGACGGGCTACAACAGCCTGTTCGCCGAATTGGCCTGAGGGTCTCGGCAGATGAGGAGAGACGGTTGAGCGCAGCAGAGCTGAAGAACCTGCCCCCGGTACCGGCATCTGGGGCTTCTGACATGGCGCACATCGTTCTGACTTTCGACAACAACAAGCTTGCCAGCGCCCTTTATGGTCAGTTCGACGAAAACCTCGCCCGGCTCGAGCAGAAGCTTGGCGTCGACATCCGCTCACGCGGCAACCAGCTGACCATCAAAGGGTCCGCTTCTGCCGCCGAGCAGGCGCGCCGCGCCCTGGACAATCTTTACGGCATTCTCCAGAAAGGCGTCGATATCGGCCAGTCCGACGTTGACGGCGCCGTGCGCATGGCGATTGCCGCCGACGATCAGTTGACCCTGCCAACGCTGGAACGCAAGGGCAA
Organism: Mesorhizobium sp. M7A.F.Ca.CA.001.08.2.1; assembly: GCF_003998455.1. Lineage (NCBI taxonomy): Bacteria > Pseudomonadati > Pseudomonadota > Alphaproteobacteria > Hyphomicrobiales > Phyllobacteriaceae > Mesorhizobium > Mesorhizobium sp. M7A.F.Ca.CA.001.08.2.1. The sequence goes on from NZ_RZPW01000413.1 coordinate 4,909, forward strand.
AGTCTCCGCCGCCCAGATCGCCACCCGCAAGAAGACGATCTATGCCCGTTCGCTCAACCAGGACGCCTATATGCGGGCGCTGGAACGGTCGGAACTGGTGTTCGGCATCGGCCCGGCCGGCACCGGCAAGACCTACCTGGCGGTGGCGCACGCGGCGATGCTGCTCGAGCGCGGCATGGTCGAGCGCATCATTCTCTCGCGGCCGGCGGTCGAGGCCGGCGAGCGGCTGGGCTTCCTGCCCGGCGACATGAAGGAGAAGGTCGATCCCTATCTGCGGCCGCTCTATGACGCGCTCTACGACATGATGCCGGCCGACAAGGTCGAGCGCGCCATTGCCGCCGAAGTGATCGAAATCGCGCCGCTTGCCTTCATGCGCGGCCGCACGCTGGCGCATGCCGCCGTCATCCTCGACGAGGCGCAGAACACCACGCCGATGCAGATGAAGATGTTCCTGACACGTCTGGGCGAAAACTCGCGCATGATCGTCACCGGCGATCCGACCCAGATCGACCTTCCCTCGAACACCAAATCGGGCCTGGTCGAAGCCTTGCGGGTGCTGGACGGCGTGGCGGGCGCGGCTACCGTGCGCTTCAACGACGGCGCCGGGGTTTGCCATCCGCTGGGGGCGGGAA
>NZ_RZPW01000414.1:0-5515 GCF_003998455.1 Mesorhizobium sp. M7A.F.Ca.CA.001.08.2.1
CTACATCGTCGCCCGCATCCTGAAAACCAGCCACCGCGAGGCGCTTGAGCGCGCGGTCTTCATGGCGCAAGGCGGTGAGTTCGCCTTTGTCCTTTATTCGGCGGCCGCGGCGGTCGGCATCATCGACGGCAACGCCAATGCGACGCTGACGGCGATCGTCATCATCTCCATGGTGCTGACGCCGCTGGCCATCATCGCCTTGCGCTATCTGACGCCGCGCGACGAGCAGTCGCTCGACGGCGTCGACGTCGCCGATGGCCTGACCGGCAGCGTGCTGATCATCGGCTTCGGCCGCTTCGGCCAGATCGCCAGCCAGCCGCTGTTGCTGCGCGGCATCGACGTCTCGATCATCGACAATGACGTCGAAATGATCCAGGCGGCGGCCGATTTCGGCTTCAAGGTCTACTATGGCGACGGCACGCGGCTGGACATCCTGCATGCCGCCGGTGCCGGCCGGGCGCGCGCCGTGCTGATCTGCGTCGACAAGGCCGATGTGGCTGTTCGCATCGCCCAGCTGATCAAGGCCGAATTCCCACTGCTCACCGTGCTGGCCCGCGCATTCGACCGTGGAACGGCGCTGCAGCTCATACGTGCCGGCGTCGACTACCAACTTCGCGAAACCTTCGAATCCGCACTTGTTTTCGGCGGCTCGGCCCTGGAATCTCTGGGCGTCGATCCCGAAGACGTGGCTGAAACGATCGAAGATGTCAGGCGCCGCGACACCGACCGCTTCGAAACCCAGCTCGCCGAAGGCATTCGCGCCGGACAGCGCTTCCTGAGAGGCAATATCGGCACGCCGATTCCGACACCGCTCTCGACGCCGCGCCGGCCTGGTCAGGCACTCAACGAAGAGACCGCGGGTGTGCTGCACAAGTCCGAACCCGCCGATTGAGCAAGGAATCAGGTATGGAATTGGACAGCAGAGCCCTGTCGGTCACCAAATTCTGGCGCGATGCCGGCGAGGATGCCTGGTTCGAGAAGAACGAAGCATTCGATGCCGAGTTCCGCGACCGCTTTCTCGACCTGCACTACGCCGCCGCGCGGCGTGAATGCGACGACTGGCTGGAACATGCCGAAGGCGCGCTGGCGCTGATGATCCTGCTCGACCAGTTTCCGCGGAACTGCTTTCGCGGCACCGGCCATATGTACGCGACCGATCCGCTCGCCAGATATTTCGCAGAGAAGGCGATCGCGGCTGGTCATGACCTGGCACTCGAGGAAGAACTCCGCGTTTTCCTCTACCTGCCTTATGAGCATTCGGAGCTACTGGCCGACCAGGATATTTCGGTCGAGCTGACGGAGGCCAGAGCCGAGCCCTATCTGAAGTATGCTGTCGAACATCGTGATATCATTGAGCAATTCGGCCGTTTTCCGCATCGAAACAAGATGCTTGGCCGCGAAACCACCTCGCAGGAGCAGACGTTCCTGGATGGTGGCGGCTTCTCGGGTTAGAGGCCTCGCTGCGCCGTTTGCAGGCCGGTATCACCTGAATATCAACGCACCTAGGCCAGCCACCAATCCCGGCCGGACGACAATCGCTCGATGCCTGAGGTATCGACGGCGACCAGGCGATCGGTGATGCTGCGACCGCTGACAACCAGGCCGGGCGCGATCTCGGCCAGCGGCGCCAGCACGAAGGCGCGCTCCAGCATGCGCGGATGCGGCACCTCCAGCCCGGTCTCGTGGATGACGCGGTCGCCGAACACCAGAATGTCGATGTCGATCAGCCGCGGCCCCCACCGCTCCTCGCGCACCCGCTTCAGCTTGCGCTCCGCATCGAGGCAGAGGTCGAGCAAGGCACGCGGTGCAAGCACGGTGGAAATTTCGGCGGCCGCATTGAGAAAATCCGGCTGATCGAGCTTGCCCCAGGGCGGTGTGCGATAAAGCGAGGAGACGCCGGTGACACGCGTATCCGCGTCGGCATCCAGCATGCGCAGCGCCGCGCTCATGGATTTCGCCGGATCGCCAAGATTGCCGCCAAGGCTGAGATAAACGGTACTATTCGGGCCAGACAACGGTCACCTCGACATAATCGAGCACGCCGGGCACTGGTGCGTTCGGCTTGCGCACCGTGATCTCGGCTTTCTTTATCTGCGGAAAACGCGCCGTCAGCGCACGGGCCACTTCGAGCGCCAGCGACTCGATCAGAAAACGGCGCTGCCCGGTGATGATCTTTTCAATGACGCTGAATGCAACGCCGTAGTGGACTGTATCCTCGATCGAATCTTCGGCAAGCGCCCGGCCTGGATCAACGGTCAGAACGGCATCGACATAGAAGCGCTGGCCGAGCCGTTCCTCCTCGTCCAGCACGCCGTGCCGGGCAAAGAAAGCGCAGTTCTTCATGCGGATGACATACATCGATCAGTTTCTCGCCCGGTCGGTTTGACGCGCCAGCATAGCATCGGCGAGCGCCAATGCGTCCACGTTGAATGCGACATCGTGGACGCGAAACAGATCGGCGCCCTGGAGCCTCAAAATGACGCTGGTCGCCGCTGTTCCGACCCCTCTGTCGGCGGCATCACGGCCGGTGACCGTGCCGATGAAGCGTTTTCGCGACGTGCCGGCCATCAGCGGCAGGCCGAGTGCATGCAATTCCGAAAAGCGTGCCATCAGGTCGAGATTTTCCTCCGCCGTCTCCTTGGCGAATCCGAAACCGGGATCGAGCACGATGTGATCATCGGCGATGCCGGTCTGGCGGGCGATTTCCAGCGACCTTCGCAGGAATGCCAACTGATCGGCAATCGCGTCCGGCAGCTTCTGGCGATCCCGCCCGGTATGCATGATGACAAGCCCGGCACCGGTATCGGCGGCGACACGAGCAATATCGGGCTCGCGCTGCAAACCCCAGACATCGTTGACGATATGCGCGCCGGCGGCGACCGCCAGCCGCGCCGTGTCGGCGCGATAGGTATCGACCGAAATCAGCACCTCGTTCACGCCCGCCAGCGCTTCGATCACCGGCAGGATGCGGGCCTGTTCCTGGCTGGCCGATACCGCGGCAGCACCTGGGCGCGTCGATTCTCCCCCGACATCGACAACCAGTGCCCCTTCCCCGATCATGCGGCGCGCCTGGGCCAGCGCCTTTTCAGGGGCGTCGAACTGGCCGCCGTCGGAAAAGCTGTCGGGCGTGACATTGAGGATGCCGACGACCACGGCCTTGCCGCCAAGGTCGAGATGGCGTCCATGCGCCAACTGCCATCGCCTGGCCGTCATTGCTCATCGACCATGGAGTTCATCAATCATGTGTGATCCCTGGCGGATCAATTTCATTGCGCCGGAAACGGCCGTAAAGCAAGGTGGTCAAAGAGGCAACATGATGAAACGATCCATGCTTGGCATGAAAAAACAGTCCTTGGGCGTGAAACAATCCTTGGCTTGCGCGCTGCTGCTCGCCATAACGTCGCACCCGGCGGCGGCGGCCAATCTCGTCAAGACGTACAGCTATTTCGCCATTGGCGGCAGCACCCTCGACGACATCGAGGCACAACTCTCCAAACGCGGGCCGGAGGTGAAAAGCACCGGCACGCGGCACCCGGGCGCTACGCAAATGGCCTTCACCACCCGTATCAGCTATGCGCAGACACCGAGTTCCTGCCGGATTGCCGACGCGGTGGTGACCGTCAAGGTGAAGGTGATCCTTCCCGAGTGGCGCCGGCCGCGCAAGGCCGATGCCGATGTCAGGCTGTTCTGGGATACGCTGTCGGCCGACATCAAGCGCCATGAGGAGCGCCATGTCGAAATCGCCAAGAACCATGGCGGCAAACTCGAAGAGGCCTTGAAAGCCACCTACCCGCAAAAGAACTGCGACGCCGCCAAGGCCAAGGCGGCCGCGATCACCGCGGCTGTTCTGGCCAGGCACGACCGCGCCCAGCTTCAGTTCGACCGCGTCGAAAGCGTCAATTTCGAAAGCCGCATCTTGCGGCTGCTGCGCTACCGCATGGAGCGCATCGGCAACGGACGACTGCCGCCGGCCTGAACGCACCCGAACTGAAGCCAAATTCACCGAAGCGTAGTGCCAGATTCGAAAAACTTTCGAGCCGCCGTCGAAACCGGCCTATATGGGACGACATATCAGGCTCGCCAGACGAGCTTAAAACACCAATGCGATCCAAACGGTCATGAAGCCGGAGCGGCTGAACAGCGCCGGTCAAATCGCAAGCTTATGGATGAACGATCATGGACCAGGCTGTCGATGAGAAAACGATGGCGGAAACCGGCACGCCGATAACAGAGCGCGAAAAGAACGCCATCATCGGCGGCGTGCTGTTGTCGATGCTGTTGGCGGCACTCGATCAGACCATTGTCGCGCCGGCCATGCCGACCATCGGGCATGCGCTCGGAAACGCACACTATCTGCCATGGATCGTCACCGGTTATCTCCTGACCGCTACAGCCGTGGCTCCGCTCTACGGCAAGATTTCCGATGTCTACGGCCGCCGGCCGACCGTCTATGCCGCGATCCTGATCTTTTTGGCGGGATCGGTGGTCAGTGCGATGGCTCCCAACATGTTTGTGCTGGTTGTCGGGCGGGCGATCCAGGGCGCCGGTGGCGGCGGCCTGTTCGCTTTGACGCAGACCGTCGTCGGGGATCTCGTGCCGCCGCGCGAGCGGGCACGCTATGCCGCCTGGTTCTCCGGCACATGGGCTGTCGCCAGCATTGCCGGTCCGTTGCTCGGCGGCACTTTCGCAGAGCACCTGCACTGGTCACTGATCTTCTGGATCAACATTCCGCTTGGTTTTCTTGCGATGGCGATCATCAACAAGCCGCTCAAGAAACTGCCCATTGCCGCAAAGCGCCATCGCATCGACGGCCTGGGCGCGCTGCTTCTGATAATTGCCACGGCGCTGCTGCTGCTCGCCTTGAACTGGGGCGGCAGCGCCTATCCCTGGACTTCGCTTGAAGTCATCGGCGTTCTCTGCGGTTCGGCGATTTTCTGGAGCGCTTTTGCCTTGCGGCTCATGCGCGCCGTCGAGCCGCTCATCTCACTCGAAGTGCTTGGCAATCCAATCGTTTTGGCGGGCACGCTTTCGATGTTCCTGCTTCAGGCCGCAAGCGTCGGCATGGCTGTGTACCTGCCCGTCTATCTTCAGGCGGTGCTCGGCCTGTCGGCAGCGGAGTCGGGCATCGCGATGCTTGGGCTTCTGCTGGGGACCGTCGGCGGCGCGGCATTCAGCGGGCGTATGATCCCGCATTTCACCCACTACAAGCGCATTGCGATGGTGGGCGTCGTCTTCAGCATGCTGTGCCTCTGCCTGCTGGCCGTCGTCGCAGGATATGCAACGCTGCTGGAGGTCGAGGTCTTGACGATTTGCATCGGGTTTGGAACCGGAACGACGTTTCCGGTCACCACCGTGTCGGTCCAGAACGCCGTCGATCGCGTGCATCTCGGCGTCGCGACGGGCGTGCTGACATTCCTGCGTTCGCTTGGCAGTGCGCTTGGGGTCGCCATGCTCGGCGCGGTCGCTCTGGGCTACGGCTTGCCGCTTGCCGGTGAAGGCGTGCGGATCGCTGGCC
>NZ_RZPW01000415.1:0-5489 GCF_003998455.1 Mesorhizobium sp. M7A.F.Ca.CA.001.08.2.1
GTATCGGTCCGGGCCAGCACGTCCGACACCACCACGAACGGGCACGCCTTGATCGCCGCTTCGACGGCATCGGCGTCCGGCATCGAATCGACCGGGTTGGTGGCCATGATCCACAGCGCTTTGATGTGCCCGTCGGCAACCGCCTTGAACATCTCGACTGCCTTCAGGCCGGGCTTTCCGGCAACGGCCGGCGCGTTCCAGAAGCGCTGCACGCGGTCGCGATGCTCGGGGTTTTCGATCTCCATATGGGCGGCCAGCATGTTGGCCATGCCGCCGACCTCGCGCCCGCCCATGGCGTTGGGCTGGCCGGTCACCGAAAACGGCCCTGCGCCGGGCTTGCCGATGCGGCCGGTGGCGAGATGACAGTTGATGATGGCGTTGACCTTGTCGGTGCCCGAAGACGACTGGTTCACCCCCTGGCTGTAGACGGTTACCGTCTTGGAGGTCGCCGCGAACAGGCTGTAGAACCGGCCAAGCTCGTCCTCGCTCAGGCCCGTGGCAGCGGCGAGGCCGGCCAGGTCGAGCACGGAGGCGGCGAAAAGCGCTTGCCCGAAGCCCGTCGTGTGCGTCGTGATGTAGGTTCGGTCGAGTGCATTGTGCTGGCCGAGGTAGGCGAGCAGCCCGGTGAACAAAGCGACGTCGCCATCCGGCGCGATCGCCAGATGCATATCAGCAATGTCAGCGGTCATGGTGCGACGCGGGTCGACCAGAACGATCTTCATCTCCGGCCGCTTTTCCCGGGCAGCCGCGATGCGCTGGTAGAGCACCGGATGGCACCAGGCGAGATTGGAGCCGACCAGCACGATCAGGTCGGCAAGCTCCAGATCGTCATAGGTTCCGGGCACGGTGTCGGAGCCGAAAGCGCGGCGGTGGCCGGCGACCGAAGAGGCCATGCACAGGCGCGAATTGGTGTCGATGTTGGCGGAGCCCACAAAGCCCTTCATCAGCTTGTTGGCGACGTAGTAGTCCTCGGTCAGCAACTGGCCGGAGACATAGAAGGCGACCGCATCGGGCCCGTGCTCGGCGATGGTTTGCGAGAAGGTCGAGGCGACGAGGTCGAGCGCCTCGTCCCAGCCGGCGCGGCGGCCGTGGATCTCCGGATGAAGCAGCCTGCCGTCGAGATCGATGGTCTCGGCCAGTGCCGAGCCCTTGGAGCAGAGCCGGCCGAAATTGGCCGGGTGGTCGGGGTCGCCGCGCACGGACACTTGCCCGTCCGCGGCGACCTTCGCCAGCACGCCGCAGCCCACCCCGCAATAGGGGCAGGTGGTCCTCACCTCGCGCGCTTCATCGATCTCCATGGGGTCAGGCCGCGCGGCTGGCCAGCGCTTCCAGCGCAATGAACAGATGCTCGCCTTCGATCCGCACCGGAATGGTGCGCACCGCGCCCTCGTCGGCGCCGAGCGCCTTGCCCGTTTCCAGCGAAATCACCCAATTGTGCAAGGGACAGGTCACCGCCGTGCCGTGCACGATGCCCTGGCTGAGCGGTCCGCCTCTGTGCGGGCAATGATCGTCGATAGCGTAGACCTGATCGTCCTGGGTGCGGAAGACCGCGATTTTTCCTTCCGGCGTGGCGACGCAGCGCGCGCCGCGGCGAGGGATGTCGGAGAGAGAGCCTATCGATATCCAGTTCATCACGCTCACTCCGCCGCCTGCGCAAAACCGACCGAGGCCATTGGCCGGAATTCGTGCTTGTCCTTGCCGGAAACGCGTTCGGACCACGGGTCGACCTGGGCGAATTTCTGGCTGAAGACGAAGCGCTCGTAATAGGCCTTGCGCTTGTCGCCATCGTCCATGATCTGGCGCTTGATCTCGGGGATGCCGATGCGCTTGGCCCATTTGTAGATGCGCTCGAGGTAGCGGCCCTGCTCGCGGTACATCTGCGTCAGCGCCACGATATGCTCCAGCGCCTCGTCCTCGGTTCTGACCAGGCCGAGTACTTCGGTGCCCTTGATGTCGAGGCCGGCCGCGCCGGCAAAATGGATCTCGTAACCGGAGTCGACGCAGATCACGCCGACATCCTTGCAGGTCGCCTCGGCGCAATTCCTGGGGCAACCCGACACCGCCATCTTGACCTTGGCCGGCGTCCACGAGCCCCACATGAATTTTTCGATGCGGATGCCGAGGCCCGTCGAATCCTGCGTGCCGAAGCGGCACCAGTCCGAGCCGACGCAGGTCTTCACCGTGCGCAACCCCTTGGCATAGGCGTGGCCGGAGACGAAGCCGGCCTGGCCGAGATCGGCCCACACCGCCGGCAGGTCTTCCTTGCGGATGCCGAGCATGTCGATGCGCTGGCCGCCGGTGACCTTGACCATCGGGATTTCAAACTTGTCGACAACGTCGGCGATGGCGCGCAGTTCAGCGGCATTGGTCACCCCGCCCCACATGCGCGGCACCACCGAATAGGTGCCATCCTTCTGGATGTTGGCGTGGACGCGCTCGTTGATGAAGCGCGACTGGTAGTCGTCGGCGTAGTCGTCCGGCCAGTCGCAGACGAGATAGTAATTGAGCGCCGGCCGGCATTTGGCACAGCCGCAGGAGGTCGTCCATTCCAGTTCCTGCATGACGGCGGGAATGGTCTTCAGGCGCTTGGCGATGATCAGCCGGCGGACCTCGTCATGACCGAGCGTCGTGCAGCCGCACATCGGCTGCACCGCCGCTGGATTGTATTTGTCGCCGATGGTCAGCACCATCAGCTTCTCGACCAGCCCGGTGCAGGAGCCGCAGGAGGCCGAGGCCTTGGTGTGGGCGCGCACGTCGTCGAGCGAGGTCAGGCCCTTGGCCGTGATCGCGCCGGTGATCTTCCCCTTGCAAACGCCGTTGCAGCCGCAGATCTCCGCATCATCCGGCAAGGCTGCAACGGCCGCCATAGGGTCCAGCGGGGCACCCCCCTGGTAGGACTGGCCGAAGATGAGCGTATCGCGCATCTCGGATATGTCGGTCTGCTTTTTCTTGAGATCGTTGAACCAGGCGCCGTCCGCCGTCTCGCCATAGAGCACGGTGCCGATGATGCGGTCGTCCTTCAGCACAAGTCGCTTGTAGACGCCGGCCGCCGCATCGCGCAGCACGATCTCCTGGCGGTCCTCGCCCTCGGCGAAGTCGCCGAGCGAGAACAGGTCGATGCCGGTGACCTTGAGCTTGGTCGGCGTGTCCATATGGACGAAGGCCGCCGCTTCGTTGCCGGCAAGCTGGCTGGCTGTGACGCGCGCCATCTCGTAGAGCGGCGCGACGAGGCCATAGACCTGGCCGTTGACCTCGGCACATTCGCCGAGCGCGTAGATGTCGGGATCGTTGCTGCGCATGCCGGCATCGACGACGATGCCCCTGTTAACGGCGATGCCGGCCTGTTTGGCCAGCGCCGAATTCGGCCTGATGCCGACGGCCATCACCACAAGCGTTGCTGGGATAATGGTGCCGTCAGCAAGTTCCACCTGCCCGACCTTGCCGTTGCCGGTGATCGCCTGGGTGTTGGCCTTGGTGATGACCTTGATGCCGCGCTGCTCCACCGCACGCTGCAAGAGATAGCCGGCGGCCGGATCGAGCTGGCGCTCCATCAAGGTCGGCATGACATGCAGCACGGTGACGTCCATGCCTTGCGCGTTGAGGCCCGCCGCCGCTTCCAGACCCAGCAGGCCGCCGCCGATGACCACCGCCTTCGCCCGCGACTGGGCAGCGAGCATCATCGCCTGCACGTCATCGAGATCGCGATAGGTCAGCACCCCCGGCAGGTCATGGCCCGGCACCGGAATGATGAACGGTACCGAGCCGGTGGCGATGACGAGCTTGTCGTAGGGCTCGGTGACGCCATGATCGGAGGTGACGGTCTTCGCCGTCCGGTCGATGGCAACGATCTTGTGGCCCTTGTAGAGGGTGATGTTGTTGGCGATGTACCAGCCGTCGCCATGGATGATGATCTCCTCATAGGCCTTCTCGCCCGACAGCACCGGCGACAGCATGATGCGGTCGTAATTGACGCGCGGCTCGGCGTTGAAGATAGTGACGGTGTAGCGGCCCGGAGCCTGTTCCAGCAGGTGCTCCAGCATGCGCCCGGGGGCCATGCCATTGCCGATGATGACAAGTCTTTCGCTCATGGTGCTACTCCGCGGCTTCGACGAAGCGGTGGCGTTCGTAGAGGAACTTCAGAACCGCCTCGCGGCAGCGCAGGAAGGTCCGGTCGGAAGAGAGTTCGACGCGCCGGCGCGGCCGCGCCAGCGGCACGGCAAGCACTTCGCCGATGGTCGCCGCCGGGCCATTGGTCATCATGACGATGCGGTCGGAGAGCAGCACCGCCTCGTCGACGTCATGGGTGATCATGATCGTCGTTGAGCCGAGCCTGGAATGGATGTCCATCACCGCGTCCTGCAGATGGGCCCGCGTCAGCGCATCGAGCGCGCCGAACGGCTCGTCGAGCAGCAGGATCTTCGGCTCCATCGCCAGCGCCCGGGCGATGCCGACGCGCTGCTTCATGCCCCCGGAGATTTCCGCCGGGCGCTTGTCCTTGGCATGCGCCATCTGCACGAGGTCGAGATTGCGCATGATCCAGTCATGCCGCTCGACTTTGCTCTTCGAACGGCCGAAGACCTTCGACACCGCCAGGTTGATGTTTTCGTAGACGGTCAGCCACGGCAGCAGCGAGTGGTTCTGGAACACCACGGCGCGTTCCGGTCCAGGGCTGTCGACCTCCTTGTCCTCGAGCAGCACGGCGCCGGCCGACACCTTGGTCAGCCCGGCGATCAGATTGAGCAGGGTCGACTTGCCGCAGCCGGAATGGCCGATGATGGAGACGAATTCGCCCTTGTCGATGGTCAGCCTGATGTCCTTCAACACCTCGCTGACCTGGGCACCACGCGTGAAGGATTTGTCGATATGGTCGAGCTTCAGATAGGCCGTCATCGCCCCTCTCCTCACTTTGCCGTTGTGCCGCGGGTGACGAAGGCGCCGACCGCCGCGACCAGCCGGTCGAGGCAGAAGCCGGTGACGCCGATATAGGCGAGCGCGACGATGATGTCGGGCAGCCGCGACGAGTTCCACGCATCCCAGATGAAGAAGCCGATGCCGACGCCGCCAGTCAGCATTTCAGCGGCGACGATGGCGAGCCAGGACAGGCCGATGCCGATCCTCAAGCCGGTGAAGATGTAAGGCGCGGCGGCCGGCACCATGATCTTGACGAAGAATTCGAACTGGTTGAGCCGCAGGATGCGCGAGACGTTGCGGTAGTCCTCGGGAATGTTGCGCACGCCGACCGCGGTGTTGATGATGATTGGCCAGATCGAGGTGATGAAGATGACGAAGATCGCCGACGGGCTGGAATCACGGAACGCCGCCAGCGACAGCGGCAGCCAGGCCAGCGGCGGCACCGTGCGCAGGATCTGGAACACCGGGTCGAGGCCGCGCATCGCCCAGATCGACTGGCCGACCAGCGCACCGAGCGCGACGCCGACGACCGCCGCCAGGCCGAAGCCGACGGCGACGCGCTGCAGCGAGATCAGCAC
>NZ_RZPW01000416.1:0-5487 GCF_003998455.1 Mesorhizobium sp. M7A.F.Ca.CA.001.08.2.1
CGCAGCCGCCGCCCATCGTGCAACGCGTCACGTCGGCGCGTTTCTCGACCTTGAGGTCCGGCTCCTTGTCCCTGGGCGGGCACCTCTGGTCACGCGGGATGACGATGTCGATCGTCTGCGTGCAGCACAGGCCCCAGCCTTCCTTCGGACCGGCATAGGTTTCGATGCCGGTGACGATGAGGTGGATGACGTCGCCGGGCGAGGCACCGACGATCTTCCAGTTGAGCACACCGCCGCCCGCCGGCACCAATTGGGTATCGGGGATGATGTTGATGCCGGGCGTGCTCGTCGACACCTGCACCCACTTGCCGCCCATCTCCGGGCCGACCGGCATGTGATAGATGAAGGCGCCGCCGCCGGGCACGCAGTCGACCGTACCGCGTTCCACCTTGAAGCATTCCTTGCCGGGAGGTGGCGGTGGCGGATTGCACTTGGTGACGTCGATCTTGATCGAGGTCTTCACGCCGGTCTTGAAGTCACCGTCGTCGGGCTTGCCCGGATCCTGCGATGGGATGATGGTCCCGGTGCCCGGTCCGGCCGTCACCTTGATCATGCCCTGGTTGTCGACGATCGTCGGCGCGGGAAATGCCGCACGATCGATCTTGGCCGTGATCGCGAAGTTGATCACACGCTCGTTGGCAGCGCCGACGCCGTCGACATCGGACGTGGAGATGCGGAAATCGGAAACCGTGGCAGTATCGTTCGGATTTGCCGAAGTGCTGATCGTTGCACCCGGCAGTGGTCCGCCGGACGAATCCGTGCCGTCGCCGGACACGTTGACGTTGATGATCGCAAGGCCGTGCGGAAGCTGGTCCTTGAAGTCGATCCTGACCTTCTTCAGCCTGGCCTCGAGGCTCGGGTCGGCAAGGCCCTGCGGATCGCCGCGCAAGCCGAAGCTCAGCGAGTAGACGACGTAATCGCAGCCTCTTTGAACGCCTGTCTTGGTGAAGAAAGGCACCACCTGGTCAGGCCTCGGAGTGACGACGCGCGAACTGTCGAGATCGAGCTTCAGCTCCGGGGTGATCGAGGCAGCGTCTTCTGCAAAGCCTTGCACCGGGGTGAACATGGCGACCGCGATACCGGCCGCCATCAGCCAGCGCGCGCCGCGCCTGGCGTATGACAGGGGTTTCATGATCGTCTCCATGACGGTTGTTTGGACGTTCGTTGCGAGCGGGGAGAGTGCGAGATTTTTCATCTTCCCCTCCTCAACGTTCGCAGCTGGCGGCTGGGGTTCTGAGCGGCAAAGTCATCTTGCAGCAAGGGTAATAGCCACCCTTGTCCTTGTCGGACTTCCTGTAGAAGCAGAGCCCGACATCGACTGTGTCGCCCGGATAGTGGCCGGTGATGTCGATCGTGTAAGGCTTGCCGGGCGCATGCGACTGGGATGATGTCACCCCGACGCCTGGCGTCCTGGACTGGACCTTGATCGAATCGCCGCCGAAGCCGGCATGGTCATGGAGATAGAGATCGGCCTCGAGGCCGGAAGGCGTGCAGTAATACTGGACGTCGTCGACGTCGAGACATGGAGGCAGGTTGCCGGGTGGTGGGAAATCCGGCGGGTAGAAGGGGGGCAGGTAGCCGCCCGGGATTTCCTCGTAATAGCCGGCGCGGCCCTCGCAAGGGTGCCAGACGGCAACATCGCCGACATGGCCCTCGACCTCCGGGTCTTCGAAATAACCGTCGAAGTCGACGAACCATGAGCCGAAGGGCGGCACATTAGCCGGCTTGACCAGCTCTTTCGGCGTGATCTGCACACCGTGTACGGCCAGCGGCCCGCCGGCTGCGAGCTGTTCGGCGAGTGAAGGATTGTCGCGCAGCTTGTCGCCCGTGTTGACCAGCGTCTGCGTGCAGACGGAGCTGTCGAGATTGCCGTCGGCGTCATAGCCATATTGCAGGTCGAGGCCGCCGGCCGACTGCCGGTTGCCTTGGGGGAAGCCGACCGCATATTCCTGCGGCACTTCGACCCAGACCGATTCCGTTTCCGGATCGTCCGGGTTCTCCCGGAAATAGCGGATGACCTCGCCTTTACCGGAATCGGCGAACTGGCTGTAATCGTAACGGTTCTCGACCGGACCGCGCTGGGCCAGGTACATGAAGCCGCTGTTGTCGAAGGCGATGTCGGTGACGGCGTAGTCCTTGTCGGCCCTGACCATCAGTTCCCAGCGCGGGTCACCGGCAAAACTGCCGTCGCGAGCGATGCCCACCGACCAGATTTCCGACTTTTCGCCGACCGAATAGTAGAGCCGGCCGCCATGGTAGGAGACACCCCAGACGCGGCGCTCGTCCTGCGTGTAGCCCCAGCTGTCGGGGTCTTCGCTATCGAAGGCGGCACCTTGTATGTCCATCACCGAACCATCGTCGGCGACGGGAGCGAGCCCATGCGTGGGCCGGCCGGCAACGCCGTGATCGAAGCTGTCGATCAGTCTGCCTTCGGCGTCGATGCGATGGATCAGGCCGGTGTCGAGATCGGACGCAAAGAACTCGCGGTGAGTGGCGTCGAAAGTGAGATTGCCGATGCCGGGACCGCTGTTGGTGTCGATGTCGGCGAATTTGGAGACCTGGCCGGTGATGCCGTCGATCTTCCAGACGGTGCCCGGCCCACCACCGTTTTCGGTGCCGAACTGGCCATCCATGAAGGTGGCACCGGCAGCGCCGCGGCGCTGCCTCTCGGGGCGGCCGTCATCGTCGGCATCCGGGGTGACGATACGGATGCCGTGCAGCGAGGTGGCGCCGGCATAGAGATTGGGAATGCCCGATGGAACGCCGTCGCGCACGCCGTCATCATAGGTGACGCCGAACACCTGGCCGATCTGCTCCGCCGTCACCTCGAAGGGCGGCGGCGTGTTGACCAGCTGGCCGGAGGCTGGGCCGCCCAGATGCGAAACGTCGAACACGCGCAAGGTGGCGCGCGTGGGGTCGATGAAGGTTTCGTCGACCGGATCGACGCCGGGCGGCAGGCCCTCTTTTTCGGAATCAGGGGGGTCGAAATTGGGAATGATGGTGCCGGAGAATCCGGTCACCGCCATCGAGCCGGGATAGATGATCCGGGTTTCCTGCGCCTGCGCGGCGCCCAGCCACAGGCCGAGTGCCAGCGCCAGCAACCCGCCTGGATGCACAGCACGGCGCAAGCCGCCATCAAGAGACGACACGAACGAGCCGCGGATGCGAGACATGACACTACCCCCCGTAGTCGACGGGAGAACGTCGGGGCTGGCCGCGCAAATCAGGGCAAGGCGCGGCGGTCCGGCTCGTTCTTCCCTGATCGAATTGTCTGCTTTCCTCAAGACGACGATACGCCTGGTCTTACGCAGGGTCAACGGAATCAGCGGAAAGCCCAGCGCATCGACCCCGTCCCGAAGGCGGTGGTCGCGCCGAGCTCCTGTTGTTCCCGGAGACCTCAGAGCCTCTGGGTTATTGGTCATGGGGGCTTCCTTTCCGGGCCGCACCATGCGGCACCTGGAGATCAGTCGCGGGCGGAGATGGAAAGGTTCATGGAAGGCCTGCGCAGAATGCTTGCGCGCGATGCCGCCTGTTCTTATATACGCGCCAAGCCGTTCGGCGCCGGAACGCCGGTTGCCGGAACGGGATTTCTTGTGAACAGGGGCTTTCGTCGGAACGCCTGTACGGGTCCTGAGAGCCTGCTTAGCGGAGAGACTAGAGAAATGGCAAAAGTAATCGGTATCGATCTCGGCACCACCAACTCCTGCATCGCCATCATGGATGGCAAGGAGCCCAAGGTAATCGAGAATGCAGAAGGCGCGCGCACGACGCCTTCCATCGTCGCCATCTCGGGCGACGACGAACGTCTGGTCGGCCAGCCGGCCAAGCGCCAGGCGGTCACCAATCCTGAAAACACCATCTTCGCGGTCAAGCGCCTGATCGGCCGCCGCTATGACGATCCGGTGACGGAGAAGGACAAGAAGCTTGTCCCCTACAAGATCGTCAAGGGCGACAATGGCGATGCCTGGGTCGAAGCCGGCGGCAGGAAGCAGTCGCCCTCGCAGATTTCGGCCATGATCCTGCAGAAGATGAAAGAGACGGCGGAAGCCTATCTCGGCGAAAAGGTCGAGAAGGCGGTCATCACCGTTCCGGCCTATTTCAACGACGCCCAGCGCCAGGCGACCAAGGATGCCGGCAAGATCGCCGGCCTTGAAGTGCTGCGCATCATCAACGAGCCGACCGCGGCAGCGCTTGCCTATGGCCTCGACAAGAAGGAAGGCAAGACCATTGCCGTCTATGACCTTGGCGGCGGCACGTTCGACATTTCGGTGCTCGAAATCGGCGATGGCGTGTTCGAGGTCAAGTCGACCAATGGCGACACCTTCCTCGGCGGCGAGGATTTCGACATGCGCCTGGTCGAATACCTGGCGGCCGAGTTCAAGAAGGAACAGGGTATCGACCTGAAGAACGACAAGCTTGCCCTGCAGCGCCTCAAGGAGGCGGCTGAAAAGGCCAAGATCGAGCTGTCGTCGACCACCCAGACCGAAATCAACCTGCCCTTCATCACCGCCGACGCGACCGGGCCGAAGCACCTGACGCTGAAGCTGACGCGCGCCAAGTTCGAGCAGCTGGTCGACGACCTCGTCCAGCGCACGATTGCCCCTTGCAAGGCGGCGTTGAAGGATGCCGGCCTGAAGGCGGGCGAGATCGACGAAGTCGTCCTGGTCGGCGGCATGACCCGCATGCCCAAGATCCAGGAAATCGTGAAGCAGTTCTTCGGCAAGGAGCCGCACAAGGGCGTCAATCCGGATGAGGTCGTCGCTCTCGGCGCCGCCATCCAGGCCGGCGTGCTGCAGGGTGACGTCAAGGACGTGCTGTTGCTCGACGTGACGCCGCTGTCGCTCGGCATCGAGACGCTGGGTGGCGTGTTCACCCGCCTGATCGAACGCAACACGACGATCCCGACCAAGAAGAGCCAGGTGTTCTCGACGGCCGAGGACTCACAGTCGGCAGTGACCATCCGGGTCTTCCAGGGTGAGCGCGAAATGGCCGCCGACAACAAGGCGCTCGGCCAGTTCGACCTGGTCGGCATTCCGCCGGCGCCGCGCGGCGTACCGCAGATCGAGGTCACCTTCGACATCGACGCCAACGGCATCGTCAACGTTTCGGCCAAGGACAAGGGCACCGGCAAGGAGCACCAGATCCGCATCCAGGCATCGGGTGGTCTTTCGGACGCCGACATCGAGAAGATGGTCAAGGACGCCGAGGCCAATGCCGAGACCGACAAGAAGCGGCGTGCGCTGGTCGAGGCCCGCAACCAGGCCGAAGCGCTGCTGCATTCCTCGGAGAAGTCGCTGAAGGAATATGGCGACAAGGTTTCGGAAGGCGAGCGCACGGCGATCTCCGACGCGATCGCGGCGCTGAAGACCGCGACCGAAGGCGACGACGCGGCCGACATCGAAGCCAAGAGCCAGGCGCTGGCCGAGGCTTCTATGAAGCTTGGCCAAGCCATGTACGAGGCTTCGCAGAAGGAAGCGGCGGAAGCCG
>NZ_RZPW01000417.1:0-5479 GCF_003998455.1 Mesorhizobium sp. M7A.F.Ca.CA.001.08.2.1
GAGCAAGGCGGAGGCTGGGTGGGGGGGAGCGCCGGCTTCCGCGATTGGTCGCTGCCGACGATTGCCGCATGGCGTGCCCTCACCACCCTCTTTCTCTCCATCCTCTTCCTCATCCTGCCGGCGCTCACCGCGCGGGCCATGGAGATCCAGTCCGTCACCTCCCCAAAGGGCATCACCGCCTGGCTGGTCGAGGATTATTCCGTGCCGGTCGTGGCCATCCGCTTCGTCTTTGGCGGCGGCTCGACGCAGGATCCTGTCGGCAAGGAAGGGCTGGCCAATCTAATGACCGGCCTGTTCGACGAAGGCGCCGGCCCGCTCGATAGTGAAGACTTCCAGATCAAGCTCGACGATGCCGGCGCCGAGATGAGCTTCGACGAGAGCCGCGACGGCATCTACGGCTCGATGCGCATGCTGGCCGAGCAGCGCGACCAGGCCTTCGACCTGCTGCGGCTGGCGGTCAACGAGCCGCGCTTCGACCAGTTGCCGATCGACCGCATCCGTTCCCAGATCCTGTCCGGCATCATCGCCGGCGAAAACGACCCGGACACGGTGGCGCAGAACAAATGGGCGCGCGCCCTCTATGGCGACCATCCCTATTCCCGCTCCGATCAGGGCACCAAGGAAAGCATCGCCGCCATCACGTCCGATGATCTGAAAGGCCTGCACAAAGCGGTGTTCGCGCGCGGCGGTCTGCATGTCGCCGTGGTCGGCGCCATCGACGCGGAGACGCTGAAGAAGAAGCTCGACATGGTGTTCGGCGACCTGCCGCAGAACCAGGCGCTGAGGCCTGTGGCCGATATCGACCCGAGGCTGGCGCAGCATATCGAGGTCGACTACGACCTGCCGCAGACCTCCCTGCAGCTCGCCTTTCCCGGCGTGAAGCGCAAGGCGGCGGATTTCTTCCCCGCCGTGCTGATGAACGAGATCCTCGGCGGCGGCACCTTCACCTCGCGCCTGTTCCAGGAAGTGCGCGAAAAGCGCGGACTGGCCTACAGTGTCAACTCCTCGCTCATAAACCAGGACCACGCTAACGCGCTGATCGTCAGCACCGGCACCCGGTCCGACCGTGCGGCCGAGACGCTTGGCATCGTCCGCGATGTCGTCAAGCAATTGGCCGAACAAGGCCCGACCGAAGCGGAACTGGCGGCGACCAAGAAATACATGATCGGCGCCTACGCCATCAACAATCTGGACTCGTCCAGCGCCATCGCCTCGACATTGGTCGAGTTGCAGCTCGACGATCTCGGCATCGACTACATGCAGCGCCGCGCCGGCTACATCAACGCGGTGACGCTCGAACAGGTCAAGGCGGCGGCGAAAAAGCTGCTGACCACCGAGCCGACCATCATGATCATCGGCCCGAAACTGGCCGGAGCCGGCAAGGGATGAGCCCCACCTTCGGCATCGCCTTCGGCGGCGGCGGCGCGCGCGGGCTGGCGCATATCCATGTCATCGAAGCGCTGGACGAGCTCGGCATCAAGCCGGTGGCGATTGCCGGCTCGTCGATCGGCGCCATCATGGGCGCCGGCATGGCATCAGGCATGGCCGGCAAGGACATCCACGACTATGCCCGCTCGATCCTCGGCCGCCGCGCCGAGGTGGCCAGCCGCATGTGGCGGGCGCGGCCGGGCACGATAGCCGAAGCCATGCAGAACGGCATCCGCGTCAGCCAGTTCAATGTCGAGCGCATCCTGAAAGCCTTTCTGCCCGAGGCCATCCCGGAAACCTTTGCCGAGCTGAAGATCCCGCTGAAGGTGACGGCGACCGACTATTTCGGTCACAAGCTGGCCGTCTTCGAAGACGGCGACCTGCACTCCGCGCTGGCGGCGTCAGCGGCCATCCCTGCCGTGTTCCGTCCGGTGATGCGAGACGGCAGGCTGCTGATCGACGGCGGCATCTACAACCCCGTGCCGTTCGACCTGATCGAGAACGACGCCGACATCATCATCGGCGTCGACGTCGTCGGCGCGCCGGAAGAGGCCGACCGCAAACAGCCGACCTCCGTCGACCTGATGTTCGGCGCCACGCAATTGATGATGCAGTCGATCATCGCCAACAAGCTGAAGCAATGCCGCCCCGACATCCTGGTCCGCCCGGCAGTGTCGAGATACCGCGTCCTCGATTTCCTGAAGATCGACGCGCTGATGAACGAGACGGTGGATATCAAGGACGAACTGAAGCGGCAGGTGGAGAAGGCGGTGGAGGCGAGGAATAGCGCCGCCATCAAGGGGAGACGGGGCAAGCAGGTCGGGTGAGGATGCATCTTCCCCATTCGATCTGAAAGGCTCCAACCGATTTACGACTTCGCCGCCACCGGCGCATACTCCAGCGCCACAACGCCGTTGCTGAACGGCGTGGCCGAAATCAGTTCGAGCGACACCGGTTCGCCGCCTGGGAACAGCGGCTTGCCTTGGCCGACGGTGCCGGGATAACTGAGCAGCCTGACGCGGTCGACCAGGCCATGGCGCAGCAATTCCTGCGCGACGCTGAGGCTACCATGCATATAGATGTTGCCGCCGCTGCCTTGCTTCAGCGTCCTGACCGCTTCCGGCAGCGGTCCCTTCAGCAATTCGGCAGGCTTCCAGTCGAGCGCCTTCAGGCTGTTCGACGCGACATATTTCGGCAGCGCGTTGAACCGTTCGGCAAAATCTCCGGTTTCCGTCGGCCAGGAGCCGGCAAAGATCTCATAGGTCGTGCGCCCCAAAAGCATGGCGCCGCTATCGGCAAGCTCGTCCTCCTTGAACCTGTTCATCTCGTCGTTCCAGGTCACGCTTGGCAGCTTCTCGACCTCGGCAATGCCATCGACGCTGATGAATTCGGTGACGATAAGTTTTCGCATGGCGTTCTCCTTCTTCGCTCAAAGGACGGACCGCGCAGGGTCATTGCGACACGCTTCATAAAATATATCGCTGCGCTTCGTTGCAGGGTGGCGCTTTCAGCGCGAGCCTGCGAAAGACCGATACCACGGGGAAGTGCGACCGGCCTGGACTAAACCGCAAAGTTCGGATTTTGATGCCACATCTGAAGTAGTTATTATTCCCAAGAGCGCATTGCAGGAAGATCATGGAATTCGGGGTTTTCATTCATCGCTCGGATTCGCGGTACAATGATCGCCCCGCAGAGCAATACCAGTTTCCTCGTCCGTATCTGCGCCGCGTTGAGGCGTGTGTCGGCAAGTGGATCATCTACTACGAGCCCAGCAAGGTAAACGATACACGGGGCTATTACGCTGTAGCGAAAGTCCAGCAGATCATCCCTGATCCTGTGATATCAGACATGTACCTCGCGCTGATTGAGCCCGGAACCTACCTCGATTTCGTCAATCCTGTTCAATTTAATGGATCTGATGGTCTCGTCGAGCGAGGCCTGCTCAACGATGAAGGACGGATTTCGGGCCGTGCCCAATCTGCAGTCCGTGCACTTAGCGCAAATGACTTCAACCGCATCATCGATCTGGGCCTGGATACGAATGAGTTGTTGCTGCCGCGCGTTGATGAGGTCGGCATATCTGCCGGCTTTCAGGATGAGCAGGCGCCATTCGAATTCGAGCAGAGTCGTGATCGCGTAAGCTACATCGGATCGCGAATCGTGCGGGACCGCATTTTCCGTCGCGTCGTCTTACGCGCTTATGACGAGCGCTGCGCAATCACGGGTCTCAAGCTGATAAATGGCGGCGGCCGGGCAGAAGTTTCTGCTGCACATATTCGACCGGTCGAGGCGAACGGGCCTGATGTCGTCAACAATGGGATCGCACTGTCCGGCACTGCGCATTGGATGTTCGACCGTGGATTGATCAGCCTGTCGGACGATTTGGAAATCCTGATCTCCAGACAGGTCAATGACTTAGACAGTGTGCAGGGCTTTATAAACAAGACGCGCCGCGCGCTTCCGCCTCGCCGACAGCTCGAACGCCCGCATCCTCATTTCTTGCAATGGCACCGCGAGCACTGCTTCAAGCAATAAGCGGTCAAAGCTGCCCCGTCCATGGGAAGGCTTTGCTTGGAGGCGTTTGGTCGTTTGGGCGGGAAGAACCCCCTCAGTCCTTCGCCCGCTCCACATAAGCCCCATCCGCCGTCATCACCACCACGCGGGTGCCCGGCGCGATGTGGGGGGGCACCAGGGTGCGTACGCCGTTGGACAGCACGGCCGGCTTGTAGGACGACGAGGCCGTCTGTCCCTTGGTCGTCGGCTCGGTTTCCACCACTTCGAAGGTGGCGCGCTGCGGCAGCACCAGGGAAATGGCAATGCCGTTGAACTGCGACACCTGCACGGCCATGCCTTCCAGCAGGTAAGGCGCCATGTCGCCGACCACGGCTTCCGACACCGCCACCTGGTCGTAGGTTTCCGGGTTCATGAAGTGAAAGCCTTCGCCGTCGCGGTAGAGGAAGGTGTGCTCGCGCTCTTCGACATAGGCGCGCTCGACCTGCTCGGTGGTGCGGTAGCGTTCCGAAACCTTCACCCCGTCGCCGATGCGGCGCATGTCGAGCTGCGTTACCGGCGTGCCCTTGCCTGGGTGGATGTTTTCGGCAAAGAGGATCACATAAAGCTTGCCGTCCTTGTCGACGACATTGCCTTTGCGGAGCGAACTGGCGATGACTTTCACCACGGTTTTAAATCCTGCAAGAAGAGTTGACTGGCGTTTGCCGGCTAGTGCGGCGCTGGATGGGGGCCTACCGCATCTTGGCCGCCGCCGCCAGCCCCCTTCCACCATGTTCCGAGCCGCATGACCGAAGCTTCGCCCTGGTGGACGCCTGACGTTCACGCCGACCGCCGCCCGCGGCTGATGCTGCGCAATGGCATCGCCGCCGGCCTGCGCGACTGGTTCGCCGCCCATGATTTCGTCGAGGTGCAAACGGCTGCCCTGCAGGTCTCGCCCGGCAACGAGGCGCATCTGGCGGCTTTCGCCACGGAAGCGGTCGGGCCGGACGGTGCAAGGGCGCCACTCTATCTCCACACCTCGCCGGAATTCGCCTGCAAGAAGCTGCTCGCCGCCGGTGAAACCAGGATTTTCAGCTTCGGTCCGGTCTATCGCAACCGCGAGCGCGGCCCCTTGCATCATCCCGAATTCACCATGCTCGAATGGTACAGGGTGGGCGAGGCCTATGAGAGCCTGATGCTGGATTGTGCGGCCTTTCTGGCGCTGGCCGCGACAAGGACAGGGGCGACTCTTTTCTCTTTCCGGGGCCGCGACTGCGATCCGTTTGCCGAGCCGGAACGACTGACGGTGGCGGACGCTTTCGCCCACCATGCCGGCATCGACCTGCTGGCCACGGTCGCCGCCGACGGCAGCACCGACCGCGACGCGCTGCACGCCGCCTTGACCCATGTCGGCCTGCGCACCGCGCCCGACGACAGCTGGGCCGATCTGTTCAGCCGGGTGATGGTGGAAAAGGTCGAGCCATTTCTCGGGCAGGGCCGCGCGACCATCCTGTGCGAATATCCCGTCGCCGAGGCGGCACTGGCGCGGCCGAGCCAGCGC
>NZ_RZPW01000418.1:0-5478 GCF_003998455.1 Mesorhizobium sp. M7A.F.Ca.CA.001.08.2.1
GCCTACAACACCTGGGGCGGCTCCAACCACTATCAGGGCATCACCGGGCCGGATCGCAACCAGTATTCGCCCATCGTCTCGACGCAGCGCCCCTGGTGCCGTGGCTTCGTCGTGCTGCCCAAGGATGCGCCGCGTGTGCCGCTGGAGGTCGCTGTGCCGCCGAAGACCGTGCCGCGCTATCCGCACATGGAGTGGGCGCTCGCCACCGGCCATTCGAAGAAATACGCTTCGTCCGGCTGGGCCAGCTACGACAGCCATTTTTTCCGCTTCGCCGAACAGGCCGGCTATGGCGTCGATCTCGCCAGCCAGCATGATCTGCATTTTTCGCCGGAAATTCTCGACGTCTATGACTGCGCCGTGTTCGTCGGCCATGACGAATACTGGACCTGGGAAATGCGCGATGCCGTCGACGCCTATGTCGAGCGCGGTGGCCATGCAGCGCGCTTTGCCGGCAATTTCATGTGGCAGACGCGGTTCGAAGACGAGGGCCGCCGGCAGGTCTGCTACAAATATCGCTCGCGTGCCGAAGATCCGGCCTATCTCCCAGACGGCGACGTCACCCGTGCCACCAATTCCTGGGAGGCGCCGGAAATTGGCCGGCCGGGTTCGGCGACCTTCGGGCTCAACGCGACGCGCGGTGTCTATGCCGGCTGGGGCGGCTGTGCACCGCGCGGCGTGCGTGGTTTCCCGGTCTACCGGCCCGAGCATTGGGCCTTCGCCGGCACCGGCATCTACTATGGCGACCTGCTGGGCGCCGACAGCCATGTCTATGGCTATGAGGTCGACGGGCTCGACTTCGAGATACGCGGCGGCCTGCCCTACCCGACTGCGACCAGCGGCGCGCCAGATGGCCTGCAGGTTCTCGCCGTCGGCATGGCATCCCAGGTCGAGGAAAGCGCCGATATCCCGATCGAGGACCAGTTCCTCACCGACGAAGACGGCCGCTTCACCGCCGAAACGTTGTTTGGCGAGGCGAGCGACGCCAATCTGGAAAAGGTCAAACGCGGCAACGGCATGATCGTCAATTTCCCGCGCGGCAAGGGCGAGGTGTTCCATGCCGGAAGCTGCGAATGGGTCGCCGGCCTGCTAAGACAGGACCCGATGGTCGAACGCGTCACGAAAAATGTCCTCGATCGTTACCTCGGAAAGCCCTGACATGTCGAAAGTCCAATCCGCCGTTCAAGAAACCGAAGCCCGGCGAGACTCGCATCTGTTCTATCTGTCCAGCCTACGCCGGCCGCTGATCGACCGCGCCGAAGGCATCTACATGTGGACGCAGGACGGCCGCTGCTTCATCGATGGCTCGAGCGGCCCGATGGTGGCCAATATCGGCCATTCCAATCGCAATGTGCTCGACGCCATGAAGCGGCAGATGGACCGCGCCACCTTCGCCTATCGGCTGCATTTCGAGAACGAGCCGGCGGAGGAGTTGGCGCGGGAGTTGGCCGGCAAGCTGCCGGAGGGCATGGACCGCATCTTCTTCGTCTCCGGTGGCTCGGAGGCGACGGAATCCTGCATCAAGCTGGCGCGGCAATGGGCGGTCGCCACCGGCCAGGCCAGCCGCTGGAAGGTGATCACGCGTTTCCCCTCCTATCATGGTGGCACGTTGGGTTCGCTCTCGATCACCGGCGACGATGCGCTGGCCGAAACGTTCGAGCCGATGATGCGGGTGATGCCAACCGTGCCGGCGCCGAATGCCTGGCGCGACCGCGACAATCTCTCGATTGAGCAGCGCGGCATCCGCTATGCCGACATGCTGGAGGAGAAGATTCTTGCGGAAGGTCCAGACAGCGTGGTTGCCTTCATCATGGAGCCGATCGGCGGTGCGGCGACCGCGGCGCTGGTGGCCCCGGACAGTTATTATCCACGCATCCGCGAGATCTGCGACCGCTACGGCATCCTGCTCATCCACGACGAAGTCATGAGCGGTGCCGGCCGCACCGGCAAATTCCTCGGCGGCGATCACTGGAACTGCAAGCCAGACATCGTCGCCTTGTCGAAGGGGCTGGGCTCCGGATATGCGCCGCTTGGCGCACTCGCCGCACCGATGCGGCTGGTGCAGCCGTTGCTCGCCTCCGGCGGCTTCCAGCACGGCCACACCTATGCCGGCAATCCGCTGGCCTGTGCCGCCGGCCTGGCTGTGCTCGGCGAAATGGACCGGCTCGACCTGATCGCCAATGCGGCAGCCATGGGCGACGTGCTGATGGACGGGCTTAAAGGCCTGGCGAAGCGGTTTCCGTTCCTTGCCGACGTGCGTGGCAAGGGCCTGCTCACCGGCGCCCAGATGGTCGCCGATCCCGAGACCCTAAAACCGATCGACCAGAACAAGAAAGCCACGCAGCGGCTGCTCGACCTCGCCTATGAACGCGGGCTGATCATCTATGGCCGCAGGGTCAAGGGCGGCGTCGACGGCGACAATTTCATGGTCGCGCCACCGATGATCGTCACGGCCGAGCAGGTCGGCGAGATCATCTCCATCATCGGTGACTCGCTGGAGGTTCTGGCCGCCGAGCTCGACCTGCCGGTCGGAGGCCAGGGGTAAGAAATGGCACCGCGAAAAGTCATCATCACCTGCGCCGTCACCGGCTCGGTGCACACGCCGTCCATGTCGCCCTATCTGCCGGTGACGCCGGACCAGATCGCCGCAGACGCGATCGCGGCGGCGGAAGCCGGCGCCTCGATCCTGCATCTGCACGCCCGCGACCCCAGAGATGGCCGCCCGACCGCCGATCCGGACGTCTACATGCAGTTCCTGCCGCGCATCAAGCAGGCGACCGATGCAGTGATCAACATCACCACCGGCGGCTCGTCGCTGATGACGCTGGACCAGCGGCTGGCAGCCCCTTTGCGGGCCGAACCCGAAATGTGCTCGCTCAACATGGGTTCGATGAATTTCGCGCTGTTCCCGATGCTCGACAAGCCGAGGGAATGGCAGCACGAATGGGAACCCAAGCTGCTGGAAGCCACCCGCGACACGATCTTCAAGAACACCTTCGCCGATATGGAAGCGGTGCTGGAAAGACTGGGAAAGGGCTGCGGCACGCGCTTCGAATTCGAATGCTATGATGTCGGCCATCTCTATTCGCTGGCGCATTTTCGCGATCGGGGGTTGGTGTCGGGACCGCTGTTCATCCAATTCGTCCTTGGCATATTGGGCGGCATCGGCGCCGACCCGGACAATCTCGTCCACATGAAGCGGATCGCCGACAAATTGTTCGGCGACAGCTACCAGTTCTCGGTGCTCGCCGCCGGCCGCCAGCAGATGCCGCTGATCTCAATTGCAGCAGCCATGGGCGGCAATGTCCGTGTCGGGCTGGAGGACAGTCTCTATGACGGCCGCCAGCTGGCGAAATCCAATGCCGATCAAGTGCGCCGTATCCGTGGCATTCTCGACGGGCTGTCGCTGGAGGTTGCAACGCCCACCGAAGCGCGCGACATGCTGGCGCTCAAGGGCGGCGACCGGGTGGCGTTTTGAGATGCTGATCTGAGATGAACCTGCAATGATTGCCTCGCCCAAAATCCGCCTCCGCCCCGGCCGAGTGGAAGATGTCGAAACCATCCACGCCGCGATCCTGAAACTCGGCACGCATATCGGTGCGCCGGAGGAGATCATTTCGACAGCAGATGATTTGCGCACCTACGGCTTTGGTGAAAAGCCCGCTTTCTCCACCCTGATCGCCGAAGTGGGCGGCGAGTTTGCCGGCCTTTGCCTGCATTTCCCGATCTTTTCGACATGGATGGGGCGGCCTGGCGTCTATGTGCAGGACCTCTATGTCGAGGATCGTTTTCGCGGCCGCAAGATCGGCGAGCGGCTGCTGCGGCGTGTTGCGGCGCAGTGCCGGAAGGAAGGCGGCGTCTATCTCCGGCTGTCCGTCGACACCGACAATGAAGGGGCCAAGGCCTTCTACGAGAGGCTGGGCATCGCCTGGTCGAGCTACGAACAGACCCAAAAAATCATCGGCGAGGCCTTCTTTGCTTTCGCCGACGCGCCGGAAAACGGGGATCAGGAATGAAAGCCTTCTATGCCGAGGAACAGAAGCGCCACGACCCCAGGGCCTTTCTTTCGAGCGGCGCGGCACAGCCCAATCCGGAAAAGCCGGAGCGCATCGAGAGATTGTTAGTCGGCGCACTATCTGCGGGTTGCACGATCGAGCGACCTCGGGATCATGGGCTCGGCCCGGCCGCGGCGGTGCACACGCCGGAATATCTGGATTTCCTCGAGCATATCTACGCGCGCTGGCAGCGCATCGAGGGCGCTTCGGCCGAAGTGATCCCGAACATCCATCCGATTGCGCGCAATGGCTCCTATCCGGCCTCGGCGGTCGGCCAGGCCGGCTATCACATGGCCGACACGGCTTGCCCGATCTCGGGCGAAACATGGCAGAGCGCGCTGTGGAGCGCCTGGAGCGCGGTCGAAGCCGCCGAGGCGGTGATATCAGGCGCGCCGGCCGCCTACGCGCTGTGCCGCCCGCCCGGCCACCATGCCTTTGCCGATGTCGCCGGCGGCTTCTGTTTCATCAACAATTCGGCCGTCGCGGCGCAGGTTCTGCGCAAACAAGCCGCACGGGTGGCGATCCTCGATGTCGACCTGCATCACGGCAACGGCACGCAAGGCATCTTCTATGCACGGCCGGATGTGCTGACCGTCTCGCTGCACGCCGATCCGGTGCGCTTCTATCCGTTCTTCTGGGGTCATGCCGACGAGCGCGGCGAAGGGCCCGGCCTCGGCTATAATTTCAACCTGCCGCTGCCGCGCAAATCCGCGGACGCGGCGTTTCTCGAAGCGCTCGAGGTGGCCTTCCAGCGTATCCGTGCCTTTTCGCCCGACGCGCTCGTTGTGGCGCTCGGCCTCGACGCGTTCGAGGGCGATCCGTTCGGCGGACTTTCGGTGACGACGCCTGGCTTCTCGCGCATCGGCGAGGCCATCGCAAAGCTCGGCCTACCGACGGTCATCGTCCAGGAGGGCGGCTACCTCTGCGACGAACTCGGCGACAATCTCACGGCGTTCCTCACTGGTTTCGGCGGCAAGATGCGGTGAATGCTCAAGCCAGCGTCAGGAGCGCTGCTGCCTGAGCATGGCGATGACCCGATGCACACTTTCCAGCGTTTCGTCGATTTCGGCTGCCGTGTTGTAGTGAGCAATGCCGATGCGCACGACGCCATGCTCGGCTGGAATGCCGAGCTGGTGGACGATCTCCCAGGCGTAGTTGTGACCGGACCACAGGAAGATTTTTTCGGCGTTCATCAGCCGTACGATCGTTTCGGGCACGATGCCATCGACGGTGAAGGAAACCGTCGGCACGCGATCGCCGAGCCGCTTCGGATCGGTGATGCCGTGGACGGTCAGGCCCTCGATATCGGACAGGCCGTCGATCAGTTGTTGCGCCAGCGGGTTTTCGTACGCGATCGAAGCCGCGAACGCCTTGGCGATCTTCTGCCTTCTTGAACCGCCCTCGCTCGCCGCCGCGCCAAGGTCGG
>NZ_RZPW01000419.1:0-5476 GCF_003998455.1 Mesorhizobium sp. M7A.F.Ca.CA.001.08.2.1
ACACCTCCGATCCCACCCCCGCCATAGTCAGGACCGCTACCTGGGACGTCGTTGCCTGGAACCGTGCCGCGAGGGTCGTGCTGACCGACTACAGCACCCTGCCCGAGGGCGAGCGCAACATTCTGCGCTTCATGTTCCTCAGTCCCCATATCCGCGCCAGGCAGCACGACTGGCAAAACCTCGCCCGTTTCGTGGTGGGCGCGTTCCGGGCCGATGCGGCACGCGCCGGCGCTGTCTCCGAGGTGCGTGAACTCGTCGACGAACTCTGCAGCGCCAGCCCCGAGTTTGCCGCCCTGTGGCGGGAAAACGGCGTGCTCAGCCATGGCGACGGGACAAAGCGCCTGAAGCACCCGGAACTTGGCGATATCGAACTGGAATATTCAGGCTTCGCGGTCGACGGCCGGCCGGATTTGAGCCTGACCGTCTACAACCCGGTCGACAGCGCCGTCGCCGACCGCATCCGCGCGCTGGCTCTCGCCCGATACCCCAAAGAGTAAGGGCGGGACGACCTATCCGCTGCGATGACTCCCGCCCGCCCTCAAGCGCGCTCGCAGACCGCCTTCAGGATCTGCAAGGTCGGCCCCCAGTAGAGATTGGCGTGCGGCCGGATCGCCGGTTCGGCGAAGTCGCTGAGCGTCAGTGTCAACAGTGTTCCCCCATCCGCCGGCGCCAGGTCGAAGCTGACCACGGTGTGATTTTCGGGCACGTCCGCCAGACGCGAGGCCGACAGCGTGCTCCAGTAGCTGTAGGCGAAGCTCATTCCCGGCTCAAAAGTGCGGATGGTGCCGTGGTTTTCGAACGGTATTCCGTGCAGCAGTCCGCGCATCCCGATCGCGCCGCCGGCCTGCCCTTGCAGGCTGACGGTCAACTCCTCGTCGGACATCCATTGCGGGATCATTTCTGGCGTCGTCAGTATCCGCCAGACCTTGGCCGGCTCGGCACCGATGACGACGGTCTTGGTTATCGGCGCAGCGGACTCACTCATGGGGTGCAGATTATAGCGGATGCGGCGGCGACAATATCGCTGTTCCAGGCGGTACGGATGCCGCCATTGCCCTTGCCCTGTATAGGAAGACAGCACCACGCTTGCGAAGCCATTGCAGCCCGTGGCATCTGTCGGCTCCACCAGCGCAGACGGCACCATGACACCACGGCAGACACGGCAGAGCGGCAGGCAGGGGGCGCCCGGCGTCAGTCTCAACCGGGCGCTGTCGAAGCTCGGCCTGTGCTCGCGCACGCAGGCCGAGGTGCTGATCGCCGAAGGCCGCGTGCGCGTCGGCGGCAAGGTGGTGCGCGATGCGGCGCTGCGCGTCGACCTCGACCGCGACCGCATCGTCGTCGACGACAGGCCGGTGGTTGCCGAGCGCAAGGTCTATCTCATGCTCAACAAGCCGCGCGGGCTGGTCACCACCCGCGACGACCCGCAGCAGCGCGACACCGTCTATGCCTGCATGGAAGGGCTCGACTTGCCCTTCGTCTCCCCGGTCGGCCGCCTCGACAAGGCGAGCGAAGGCCTGCTGCTGATGACCAACGACACCCGGTTTGCCAACCGGCTGATGGACCCGGCTTCGCATCTGCCGAAAACCTATCACGTGCAGATCGGCACGGTACCGGATGCTCCGATGCTGGAGACGTTGCGCGCCGGCGTGATCGTCGACGGCGAGGTGCTCACCGCGAACGCGATCGAACTTTTGCGCAGTGGCGGCCGCACCGCCTGGCTGGAGATCGTGCTCGACGAAGGCCGTAACCGCCACATCCGTCGCCTGCTCGCCGCGCACGGCGTCGAGGTCCTGCGCCTCATCCGCATCGCCATCGGCCGCCTGCCGCTCGGCGACCTCGCCAAGGGTACGGCACGGCATTTGACAGCAGAAGAGTTGTCGCTGCTGAGGGGGTAAGCAGGGCGTGCCGCTGGTGCAGGCGCACGGCGATCCCTCCTGACGGAAAGCTGTCAGCAGGCCTGGCCTATAGGTCGGATGGGAGCCGGCCACGGCTTCAACGATCAGGGAGCCAATGCAATGAATTTCGTCTCCGTCCGCATCATCACGTCGGACGTCCAGCGTCTCGTTCACTTCTACGGTGAGATCACCGGCATGCCCGTGACGGTGTACACGGAAGACTTCGCCGAACTGGCGACGCCGACCTGCACGCTGGCGATCGGCAGCACACGCACCTTGATGCTGTTCGGCGGCGACATCGCCCGCCCCGCCGACAACCACACCGCCATCATCGAGTTCCGCGTCGGCGACGTCGATGCTGAATTCGCCAGGCTCTCGGACCTCCTCAGGAATATCACTGTGCAGAAGCCGACCACCATGCCCTGGGGCAACCGCTCGCTGTTGTTTCGCGACCCTGACGGCAATCTGGTGAATTTCTTCACGCCGGTAACCGCTGAGGCGATCAGGAAATTCGACAGATAGGCGTAAGCGGCGCCGCTGGCCGAAGCTGCTCTATTTCTGGTTCCATTTCCGGATGACCGGCTCGCTCAAATCATGCTCGTAGCCGAGCACGCTGATGCTGGCCGTATCGAGCACCAGCAGCGCGCCGCCCTCCGGCGGCAGCCCGATCCAGCGCGCCGCCAGCACGCGCAGAAAATGTGCGCTGGAAAACACCAATATGCTGGCATTGGCCTCGCGCAGCCCAGCGATAATCCTGTCGGCCCGCGCGCCGACATCGGCCGCCATCTCGCCCTTTGGACACCCATCGCGAAACACATTCCAGCCGCGGCGCTCGGCCAGGATCTGTTTTGTCGTCAGCCCCTCATAGGCGCCATAGTCCCACTCCTGCAGATCGTCCTTCTTGACGCTCTGCGCGCCGAAGCCGGCCAGTACGCTGGTGTTGTAGGCGCGCTGCGACGGGCTCGACCATACGGCCGAAAAAGACAGGCCCTCGAGCCTGTCCGCGACACCCCGCGCGGCGGCCTCGCCAACCGGGGTCAACGGCATGTCGGTGCGGCCGGTATGCTGCCCCGAAAGGCTCCATGCCGTTTCACCATGCCGGACCAGATGGATTTGCGGATACGGGTTGCTCATGGACTGCCTTTCAATGTCACCGGCACCTTAGGCGACGATGCGGCAAAGGGGAATCCGCTTGGTACAAGACTGCGTGGTCGCCTGGCCTTGATCCGCGGCGGGGCCGGCCCTGTGATCGGCCCGAGGCCGCAACTATATCAAGGCCAGCCCTCCACAAGGCTCCCGCCACCTCAAGGGCATCGGCCCTTGCGCAACAGGTCATGTCATCATGTACAAACATTTGCTCATCGCCACGGACGGATCGGAACTGGCCGACAAGGGCGTTACCCACGGCCTGACATTGGCCAAGGGCCTCGGCGCCTCTGTTACTTTCATCACCGTCTCCGAACAATTCCCGATCTTCGCCTGGGGCGGCGCCATGGCCGGCTACGCCGCCGGCGATGAACTGGCCCGCCTATCAGGAAGAGGCGCGCAAATACGCCAAGGAAGTTCTTGACAAGTGCAAGGCATCGGCCGACGCCGCCGGCGTCTCGGCGGAGGTCGTGCATGTCGAGGACAAGCGGCCCGCCGAAGCCATTCTGGAACTGTCGCAGGCCCTGGGCTGCGACCTGATCGTCATGGCTTCGCACGGCCGCCGCGGACTAGGCAAGCTGCTCCTCGGCAGCCAGACGGCGGAAGTGCTGTCCTACACGGAGATCCCGGTGCTGGTCGTGCGGTAGGGCTACTACGGATCGCATGCTCCATCGAACCGGGTAATGACAATGTCGTTACGCTGTGCTAGATATGCGCGACGAAGGAGCCGTCCATGCCAACGTCACATCATCCGGTGCCGAAGAGCGTTCCGCTCAACATCCGCGTCAAGCCGGAAGTTCGCAATCTGATCGACCGCGCAGCCGAATTGCTCGGTAAGAATCGCACCGACTTCATGCTTGAAGCCTCGCAACGCGCCGCTGAGGAAGCGTTGCTCAACCGTCTCGTGTTTACCGTCGAACCGGATGTCTACGCTGCGTTTCTGGCACGCCTCGACGCGCCGCCGCAGCCCAACGACCGATTGCGCCGCACGATGACGACAAAGGCTCCGTGGGAAGCTGCGTGACGCTGTCGGTCCCGGTTCCACTCGCGGATCATCACGAACTCGGGGAATTTTCGTCGGGCATTACAGCGCTCGACGATTGGTTGAAAAAACGTGCTCGCACCAATCAAGCGGGCGGTGTATCCCGGACCTATGTGACTTGCAAAGGCAACCGTGTGATTGGCTACTATGCCGTTGCCAGCGGCGCCGTGAAAATGGTCGAAACTTCCAGCCGTTTCCGGCGCAACATGCCCGATCCGATCCCCGTCGCAGTGCTAGGCAGGTTAGCCGTAGACCAAGCCTATCACGGTCGGGGCATCGGTCGGGCGCTGGTAAGGGATGCCGGTCTACGAATTCTCCAGGCTGCTGAAATACTGGGCATCAAAGGCATAGTGGTGCATGCGATTTCCGACGATGCCCGAGCTTTCTACATCACCATCGGGTTCGAGCGCTCGCCGGTCGAGCCGTTGACACTCATGGTCACGCTCGCTGATCTCAGCGAAAGCATTGGCTGACGACTTCCTGCCAGTGCTCTGGGGAAGTCCGGCGCCTAGAACACCAACTCCCCCACGAGATAGACCCCAAGCGCCAGCAACCCCGCGAAGAACACTTTGCGGAAGGTCTCGACGCTCATCTTCTGGCGCAGCGCCTGGCCGGCGAACACGCCGGCCAGCGCCGGCACAAGGGCTGCGACCGACCCCACCAGTTGCGCACTCGGCGACGCCAGGGCGCCTGCCTTGAACAACCCGATGGCGAGCGCCGCCGTAGACACAGTGAAGGACAGGCCGAGCGCCTGGATCAGGTCTTCTTTCTCCAGCCGCAGCGACTGCAGATAGGGCACCGCCGGGATGACGAAGACGCCGGTGGCGCCGGTGACCAGCCCGGTCGCCACCCCGACCAGCGGTGACATCAAGGCTTCGCCGCGCGCCGGCGTGGTGAAGCCAAGCTTGAGCAGGCCGAGAATGGCGTAAAGCACCAGCGCCGCACCGAGCCCGGCCGAGGCAACGCCAGAGTGTGTGCCGGTGAGCAGGCCGGCGCCGGCAACGGTGCCAAGCATCACGCCGGCCATCATCGTCCACAGCCGCTTGCACAGCCGGCCGAAGGACGGGCCGGTCAGCAATTGCCAGAGGTTGGTAACCAGCGACGGGATCAGCAGCAGTGCCGCGGCCTGTGCTGGCGGCATCGTTACCGCCAGCAGGCCCATCGCCACGGTCGGCAGCCCCATGCCGACGACACCCTTGACGAAGCCGGCGGCGAGGAACACGGCGCCGATCCAGGCGAGGATGCCGGCGCTCAGCATGATCGTATCTTCAGGGCCGGATCAGTCATGCAGCAGCATATCGGTTGCGTCGGCATCCGGGCTGGCGGCCTTTGCCGGCGCCGCATCGCGGCTGGTGGATACGACCGTCGCCGCGCATCCCCGCAGGCCTGATCC
>NZ_RZPW01000041.1:0-16156 GCF_003998455.1 Mesorhizobium sp. M7A.F.Ca.CA.001.08.2.1
TCGACATTCAGCGGCAGCTTGACCGACAGCAGGCTGATACCGCCGCCCAGGTTTGGGTTGCCGACGCCGACCGTGACAAGCAGCTTGATGCGCGTTTGCGCGGTGCGAACCACGGTGCCGGCTTCTCCAACCGCCAGCCATGGCGAGGATTGCGGTGGTTCGCCGATGGCGATGGCGAGCGTGGTCGACAGCACCCCGGGAATGGTGGCTCCGAGGGCGACGTCGACCTGTTTTGAACCGTTTGCCAGTCCGGCGGCGGCCGTCAGCATTCCCAAGGCGCTGGCGTCGACGCCGAGGCCGGCGGGCCTTTGGCCGAGGCCCAACTTGCCGACGGAGCCGAGATCGACCAGATGACTGAGCGGGATCTGGACCGTGCTGGTCGACTTGGACGCGATCGTCTGCAGGGCGGCCTTGGCCGTGTTGCCAAGCCCGGGCACATTGGCCATGGCCGTGGCGATCTGGCCGACGGTCGCCTTCGATGCCAGCACATCCGAATACGAGACGCCAGTTAGGTTTAGCTGTGTGGCAAGGCCGTCCACGAAGGAGAGCACGCTCACATCCGCGGAGATCAGCGCGTTGTAGTCCATGACACTGAGCGAGATGTTGCTGCCGAGCAGTCCGCCGAGAAGCGCGTTGAGGATACCGCCATCGAGGCTGGCGAGCCTCGATCCGACCGAGAACGTCGCCTGTGGCGTCATGCTGGCGGTGGCTTGGGTGCCGATGACGGGAGTGGGGATCAGCGAACTCGCGAAATAGCGGGCGGGGATCTTCTTCAGGGTGACGCGGACGGCATTGTAGGGGGTTATGCTGGCCTGGAAACGCTGGCCCACATTGGCCCCGGATGCCACATATCGCCCGGGCGTGACCGTCACGACGGTTTTGCCGACCGCCGGCTCGATCGTCTGTCCCGAGCTTTGAACGACAACCCCTGGCATGCCGTTGTCGGTCAGCGTGGTAACGACCGCTGCATTGACATTGGTCATGTTCGAGGCGGCGGTGATCGCCGCCAGATCCACCATTGCCTGCGCTTCGCGGCGCTCGGTGTAGATCGAGGCTTCGTCGATGGCCACTGCGGCCAGCGCCAGCGCCACCGGCGCGCTCAATGCCGCCATGACGGTGAAGTTCGCTTTCCTGTCACTCAGCATCAACCGGGCAAGCCGACCGATCCCATTGCACGCATGCAGCAGCATTCAAATGCCCCCGACCCTGATCGTTGACTGGCGCCTGATCGTGGTCCCAGGCATGGCTATGCCCGGGAAAAGGTTCCAGATCGGCAGGTTGCGGGCGTCGTATTGTATGGACACCACGAACTGGCTTCCATCGGCCGAGCTGTCGTTGGCCTGGTAGGTCAACTTGCTGACATCCACGAAGGGATATCCGCCGGCATTGTTGGTGACGAAGCTGGCTACGAGCGTTTGACGTTCGGTTTGGTTCAACCCGGCAATTGCCGTGCGGGCGGCATCCGCTGCGATCTGCTGGATCGAGTTGGCGGCGCCGAAGTATATACCGTATGCAACCATTCCGAGTAGAAGAAGAATGAAAATCGGTGAAAGTAAGGCAAACTCAACCGCAGAGGTACCGCGCTCTTCTTGAAATTTCCGCATTAGTTGACGGATTTTGGGCAATTTACTTGCTCCGTTACTCATAGCCGCCGCGCGTCTGAAGCTCGAACCGTATAGAAGGTACTCGTAATGTAACCTCAGGTTGCTTAAGAACGCATTAAGACATTCCGGCAAACTGGCATGGCTCCCGATTCGCGGTGAAAAATAGCGTCGAGGTGAAGAAACCAAGTCAAGCTTTTGGTTTCGGCTGGTGTTTCAGCGGCCACACCATAGCTTTCGTCCGCCTTACTTTGGGTGACCCAGAGAGTCTGTTGAAATAAAAATTCTCCGCGTTAGTGTCTGGACACGAGCCGCAGGACGGGAACCAGCGGCGCGCTCAAAGGGGTCAGATATCGGCTCCAGGGCGTCAACACTTAATAGGCGCGCCAACGGCAGCGCCGACAGGGAGAACTTCATGCTGAAAAACATGCTGAAGGCGACTGTGTTCGCCACGACGATGACGCTGGCCGCCGGGACGTTCTACACGCAGGCCTTTGCCGAGACCGTCTATAACAGGGGCACCGCCGCTGAATCGGAGTCGGTCGATCCGCACAAGACCTCGACGGTTTACGAAGCCAATGTCCTGCGCGACCTGTTCCAGGGCTTGGTCATGCAGGACCAGAAGGCCAATCTCATTCCTGGTGCCGCCGAGAGCTGGACGGTTTCGGACGACGGAACCGTCTATACGTTCAAGCTGCGCAAGGACGGCATGTGGTCGGATGGCAGCCCGGTTACGGCGGACGATTTCGTCTATGCCTTCCACCGGCTGGAGGATCCGGCGACCGGCGCCGAATACGCCTCGATGCTGTATCCGGTAAAGGGTGCGGAGGACGTCAACACCAAGAAGGGCAAGCCTGAGGACATGGGCGTCAAGGCGATTGACGCAAATACGCTGGAGGTCACGCTGAAGGCGCCGACGCCCTACTTCCTGGAGATGCTGACCCACCAGGCGACCTATCCGGTGAGCAAGGCCTCCATCGAAAAGCTCGGCGCCGATTGGATCAAGCCCGGCAATCTCGTTTCGAACGGCGCCTATACGCTGGCCGAATGGGTTCCCAACGATCATATGAAGCTGGTCAAGAACCCGAAATTCTGGGATGCGGCGACCGTCAAGTTCGACGTCGTCAACTACATCCCGACCGAGGACCGCTCTTCGGCGATGAAGCGCTTCGAGGCAGGCGAACTGGACAGCTACGACGACCTTCCGACTGAACAGCTCGCCGATCTCAAGACCAAGTTTGGCGACCAGATCCACGTTGGACCGTATCTCGGCACCTATTATTATGCGATCAAGACCGACAAGGCGCCGTGGGATAATGTAGAGCTGCGCAATGCCATCTCGATGGCGATCGACCGCGACTTCCTCGCCGAAAAAGTCTGGCAGAACTCGATGCTGCCCGGCTATTCAATGGTGCCTCCCGGCATCGAAGGCTACACGCCGGCAATGGCCAAATATGCGGACATGCCGCAGATCGACCGCGAGGATGCGGCCAAGAAGATCCTCGAGAAACTCGGCTATACGCCCGAAAAGCCGCTGAAGATGGAAATCCGCTATAACACGTCGGAAAACCACAAGAACACTGCGGTGGCGATCCAGGAACAGCTGAAGCCGCTTGGCGTCGACGTCACGCTGCTCAACACCGACACCAAGACCCACTACTCCTTCCTCGAGCAGAAGGGCAACTATGATCTGGCACGTGCCGCCTGGATCGCCGACTACAAGGATCCGGAAACCTTCCTCGGCATCTCGCGCAAAGCCAGCGGCAACAATTATTCGGACTACAACAGCCCGGCCTATGAAGCGGCCATGGACAAGGCGGCCGCCGCCGGCGGCAACCCCGAACAGCGCATGAAGGAACTGGCCGACGCCGAACGCATCCTGGTCGACGACGTCGGCCAGATACCGCTCCTCTATTACAGCTACCACGATATCGTCTCCTCGAAGCTGCATGGCTTCGTCGACAACGTGATGGACGTGCATCCGTCGCGCTTCGTCAGCAAGGACTAACCCTGGCCAAGCCACCGCGCCCTCCAGGCGCGGTGGCGATGGTTTGCCATCGCATCGGCCCGGGTACCGGAATTCGATTTCGGCAAATGTCGGTGCGAAGATTTGAAAGCTGGAGCGCGGCCGTCCAACTGGACGCGCGCGGCTCTGGATCAAGCGGGGCACCGATGCTGCGATACGTATTACGGCGGCTTCTGACCGCCATTCCAACGCTGTTCGTCATCGTGACAATGGCGTTTTTCCTGATGCGCGTCGCGCCGGGCGGTCCATTCAACCAGGAGCGGGGGCTCAGTCCCGAGATCAGGGCCAATCTCGAAGCCCAGTTCGGCCTCAACGACCCGCTCTGGCTGCAATTCGTCCACTATCTCGGCAATCTGTTGCGCGGCAATTTCGGCCCGAGCTACAACATGCCGGATTTCACCGTCACCGAACTGTTCGCCAAGGGGCTGCCGATTTCGGTTCAGCTCGGCGCCTCGGCGCTCGTCCTGGCGCTGCTGCTCGGTTCCGTGCTCGGCACCATTGCGGCGCTCAATCAGAACAAGCTTGGCGACTATACGGTGATCGCGCTGGCGACGGCCGGCAGCACCATCCCAACCTTCGTCATCGCGCCGGTGATCCAACTCCTGTTCGGGCTGACCTGGAGGCTGCTGCCGATCGGTGGGTGGGGCGATGGCGCTTTCATCAACAAGGTCGGTCCGGTGCTGACGCTCGCCCTGCCGCAGATCGCCATCGTCGCCCGGCTGATGCGTGGCTCGATGATCGAATCCTTGCGGTCCCACCACATCCGCACGGCGCGCGCGCTGGGCCTGTCCGACTGGTCGGTGGTGGTCAAGCACGCGTTGCGCGGCGCCATCCTGCCGATCGTCTCCTTCACCGGTCCGGCGGCGGCGGCACTGCTGACCGGCTCGGTCATCGTCGAGACGATCTTCTCCATCCCAGGCGTCGGCCGCTATTTCGTCGATGCCGCGCTCAATCGTGACTACACGCTGGTGATGGGAACGGTGGTGGTGATCGCCATCTTTACCATTGTCTTCAACCTGATCGTCGACGTCATGTACGCGGTCGTCGATCCGAGAGTGCGCTATGACTGACATCGCGGCCACAGTCGCCCCCACCGTCATCGGCCGTTCGCTCTGGGGGGATGCCTGGGCGCGGCTCAAGGCCAATCGCGCCGCCATGTTCAGCCTGTATTACCTTGCCCTGATCGGGGTCGTCAGCGTGTTCGGGCCGTGGTTCGTGCCGCATCAATACACCACCATTTATGCCGACTATGTGCGCATGCCGCCAAGCCTGTCAGCCTATCCGAAGGCCGACATGATCGAGACGGCGCTCACCGAAGCGATCAAGCGCATGCGGGTCGACATCAAGGAATGGCGGCAGGAAGGCAACCAGGTCTTCGTCACCGTCAAGTCGACCAGGCCGATCGACGATCGCAACATCCGCTATCTGGACCGATCCGATGCCTTTGACGACACCAAGATCGAGAGCAAGTCGCCGGACGGTCTCGAAGTGACGATGAGCGCCTCGATCAAGCAGCAATATTTCCTGTTCGGCACCGACAACACCGGACGGGACCTGTTGTCGCGCACGCTGATGGCCGGGCGTATATCGCTGGCCATCGGCCTGCTCGCGGGCGTCGTGGCGGTGGTCATCGGCGTGGTCTACGGGGCCGCTGCCGGTTTTGCCGGAGGCAAGGTCGACGAGGTGATGATGCGCATCGTCGACGTGCTCTATTCCTTGCCCTTCATCTTCTTCGTCATCATGCTGGTGGTGTTCTTCGGCCGCAACTTCGTGCTGATGTTCCTGGCCGTCGGCGCCGTGCTGTGGCTCGACATGGCGCGCATCGTGCGTGGCCAGGCACTGTCGATCCGCCGCCAGGAATATGTCCAGGCGGCGGAAGCCATGGGCGTCGGCCAGCGCGGCATCCTGCTGCGCCACGTCATCCCCAACCTGCTCGGCCCGGTGGTCATCTACATGACGCTGCTGGTGCCGCAGGTGATCATCCTGGAAAGCTTCCTATCGTTTCTCGGCCTCGGCGTGCAGGAGCCGATGACCAGCTGGGGCGTTCTGATCTCGGTCGGCGCCAAGAACATCGGCACCGCCAACTGGCTGCTCCTGTTCCCCGCCTTCTTCCTCGTCTCGACGCTGTTTGCGCTGAACTTCGTCGGCGACGGCCTGCGCGACGCACTCGACCCGAGGGATCGCTAAGATGGGGATCGCTAAGATGCCGATCGATAAAGAGGGGGACCGCTGAGATGGCTGCTTCCGAAACGATCCTCAGCGTCAAGGATTTGCGTGTCCGCTTCCGCACGCTCGACGGCGCCGTCGAGGCGGTCAAGGGCATAAACATCCATGTCAAATCGGGCGAGACCGTTGCCGTGGTCGGCGAATCCGGCTCCGGCAAAAGCCAGACGATGATGGCGGCGATGAGCCTGCTGGCGTCGAATGGCGAAGCGACAGGCAGCGTCGACTATCGTGGCCGCAATCTTCTAACGCTCAGCAAATCCGAGCTCAACAAGGTCCGTGGCCGCAAGATCAGCATGATCTTCCAGGAGCCGATGACTTCGCTCGATCCGCTCTATTCGATCGGCAACCAGTTGATCGAACCGATCCGCCGGCATCGGGGCCTGAATGTCGCGGAGGCGCGTGAAGAAGCGCTCAAACTGCTGCGGCTGGTGCATATTCCCGATCCCGAGCGGCGGATGAAATCCTATCCGCACGAAATGTCGGGTGGCCAGCGCCAGCGTGTGATGATCGCGATGGCGCTCGCCAACGACCCTGACATATTGATCGCCGACGAGCCGACGACAGCGCTCGACGTGACCATACAGGCGCAGATCCTGATGCTTCTGGCCGAATTGCAGCGCAAGCTCGGCATGGCGATCGTCTTCATTACCCACGATCTTGGCATCGTCCGCCGCTTTGCCGATCGGCTCTATGTCATGCGCCAGGGCGAGGTTGTCGAGGAGGGGGAGGCGGAGGCCATCTTCGTCAACCCACAGCATGCCTACACGAAAATGCTGCTGGCGGCCGAGCCGACCGGCAGCAAGGCGTCGCCGCCCGCCAACGCCCCAGTGCTGCTCGAAGGCAGGAATGTCGAAGTGACGTTCAGGATCGGCGGCGGGTTTCTTGCTGGCGAACCGCTGATGCTGCGTGCAGTCGATCACATCTCGATCCGGCTGCAGCGCAACCAGACCATCGGCATCGTTGGTGAATCCGGCTCGGGCAAGTCGACGCTTGGCCGCGCCTTGCTGCGGCTGTTGCCGAGTGACGGGCTCATCCGTTTCGGCGATCGCGACATTTCCCAAGCCGACAGGCAGGCGATGCGGCCGCTGCGGCGCCAGATGCAGCTCGTCTTCCAGGACCCGTTCGGCTCGTTGTCGCCGCGCATGACTGTCGGCCAGGTCATCACCGAAGGACTTCTGGTGCATGAGCCTGACCTTTCGGGCAAGCAGCGTGATCAACGCGCGGTCGAGGCATTGCGCGAGGTCGGCCTCGACCCCAACGCCCGCAACCGCTACCCGCACGAATTCTCCGGCGGTCAGCGGCAGCGCATCGCCATTGCCCGCGCCATGATCCTGAAGCCCAAGCTGGTGGTATTGGATGAGCCGACTTCGGCGCTCGATCGCTCTGTGCAGAAACAGATCGTCGAACTGCTGCGCAAGCTGCAGGCGGACCACGAATTGTCCTATCTCTTCATCAGCCACGATCTGTCGGTCGTGCGCGCCATGGCCGACTACATCATCGTCATGAAACAGGGCAAGATCGTCGAGGAAGGGCCGACCGAGGCGATCTTCAGCAATCCGCAGCACGCCTACACACAGACGCTGATGGCCGCCGCGATCGACGTGACGCGATTTCGCCTGAGCGCCTGAACCGGGCTCTGCACCGAGGCGTTGGCTGTCCGCTCAACTCGCGGACCTCTGGCACTTGCGCGCTCGCACGGCGGCAATGGCATCCTGTTGCTGCTTAAGCCGGTCGATCCTGGCTGTTTCACGGTTGGCTACCGCGGTCTTCACGCGTGAGCCGCCGAGCAGCCAGCGTGGAACATTGGTGTTGGTGACCTTGCCGCGCGTGATTGCCGTTTGCGAGATGTCACGGGCGACGTCTCCCATCGCGCTGTTGAGGTCGGTGCACGTCATTGAATCGTATTTCGCTGGATCGACGGTTCTGCCGAGCGATGAACAGCCAGCGACGAGAACCAGCGTCATCACAAGAATCAAGGGCGGGGCTGTGGTTGAATTCAAATTCATGTCGCACTCGGCCCGCCGTTTCACTCATTCCATCAGGTCCATCGACCCTAGAGCCGACGGGCCTTTTCGTCAAAATATGCGGCCGCGAAGGAACCTGCCACAGGGTTCGGCCATGCGGCCGACGGCAGGGACATCCCCAGTCTGAATTGCTATTTGCCGAGTGTGGAGTTCAATCGCTGGCGAACGGAGAGT
This sequence comes from Mesorhizobium sp. M7A.F.Ca.CA.001.08.2.1, assembly GCF_003998455.1. Classification (NCBI taxonomy): domain Bacteria; kingdom Pseudomonadati; phylum Pseudomonadota; class Alphaproteobacteria; order Hyphomicrobiales; family Phyllobacteriaceae; genus Mesorhizobium; species Mesorhizobium sp. M7A.F.Ca.CA.001.08.2.1. Next base: position 8,052 of record NZ_RZPW01000041.1, read on the forward strand.
GCCGGTTCCGGCGACGTCGAGGCGGCTTTCCTAAGCTGCTTCGGCCACCAACGTCGACGGGGGACCGCCGAGCACTGTCTGAGCGATCTCGGCGTCATTTTCATCGACATGCGCCGTCACCAGGACGACGCCCTCGGCCACGTCCTGATCATCCGCCTTCATGGCGCGCAGGGCGAATGTTCCAAACAGACCGCCGGCAACGCCGCCACAGACCGCGCCAGCCACCGCTGTTGGCAATACGCTCGCAGCAACAGGATTGATACCAACTGCCGCAACGGCGCTCAGACATGCCAACCCGCCGGCGGCAGCGCCCAGTACCGATCCCAAAGCGGAAACCCAAACAGATCCTGTCTCGTCATTGTAAGGCCCGATGATCGCGATCTGTACGCGAGGAATTCCGGCCGCCACCAGGTTGCTAGCGACCCGCGTCGCATCGGCGTGGGAATCAAAAAGTCTGCTAATCGTCGGCATGGTCGCTTAACGCTTCGGGCTGTTCAGCAGCGTGTCGGTGAGGAATGACGCGGCAATCAGGTCGTCAACCTCGATTCGGCCCTCGCCGCCCTCCATGATGGCCGCGACCTTCTGGAAGGTCTTCATCTCGTCTTCGGTAATCTGGGCTTGCTGCATCCTGGCCTTGATCTCTGTTACTCGCGTGCTCAGGGCATCGGATCGTTTGGTCTCACGGTTCGACATGCTGCTGCTCTTGGTTTCATCGATCATTTTTGCCCGCCACCCCGAATTTGGGGCAAGCGCATGCGTTTCCAACCTGGACTTCGGTCGGGCAGGGGTCAGACCTAAGTCTGGCTAGGGGCAATTGTCTTGCCGACGGTGCTGCCAAAAGCATGATCAAAGGGCTTCTCGTGGCCCGATTCCTTCAAGAATCGGGCCGGAGATCTGTGGTCAGTACCCGTCGTTCTCGATCACCACGGGATGGTGCCGATGGTGGTGGCGATGGGTGGAGACGGAACCTGTCACGACAACGGTATCGCGGTGATGATGCCGGCGCCCATGGTCGTAGAACGCCACAGTACCATGGCGGCGGTGGTGCAAGCGCTGACCGTCTTCGTTGATGATCTTGACGCTGCCGTGATGTCGATGATGGGTTCTAACAACCACATCGGCTTCGGCTGCCGAAGCCACGACGGGCAGTCCAATGGAAAGCGCCAACGCGCACATGATCATTGTTTTCATTGCAATTTCTCCGTTTTCTTAATTAGCCCTTCATTGGATTAACTGCCCCTGATCGCTTTGGTTCCGGTGGTCCGGTATCGGCCCGAACGTTCACTGTCACCGCCGGATCTCGTCAACGACGGAACATTAGACGTGCCTGATGGTTTTATTTCTCGCAGCCGGGATCACGATTTGGTGTCTGCTGCGGATCAGTCGGCAAAGACTGGTCGGCCCGCGTTCTCCGCAAGAGGCGCGGGCTTCCCCCAGGCAACAGGAGAGAGATCATGAACAATATCATTTGGCTCGTTGGAGCTGTGGTCATCGTGATAGCGATCTTGAGCTTTTTTGGCCTCCGCTAGCCGGACGCGCGTACCAGTTGAGATGTTTTCCGGAATCTGTCCGCGAGCGCACGCACGAAGGCATCAGGCGGCCGGTTGAGACCGTCTGGTTGCTGTCCAGTGCAACAGGCATCGCTGTCGGCCGGCGGGGAGGCGCGAGTAATCTCGCTTGAGGGGCAGGTGGAGCGCCGAAGTCGGGATGCGCTAACTCTTTGTTTTTTCTGGTCGGAGTGGCAGGATTTGAACCTGCGACCCCCTCGTCCCGAACGAGGTGCGCTACCAGGCTGCGCTACACTCCGTGACCAGACCGCGGGCTTATAGCCGCCACACTTCGTTCCTGCAAGCGGCATGGCAGCACTTCTGTCGCATTTCATCGGCTTTCGTCGAGCATAGCCCGAAAGGCTCGGATTCCCTCCTGGGATAAACGTGGCTTAAAGCCTTCTGTGCTAAGCCGCAGTCCTCGACAACTCGTAATTTCCGCCACTCGGAGTTTTCCAGTCTTGTCCTTCAGCATCGTTGGCGACGCCCGGCCCAACAGTTTCGAGTTCGAAACCGAAGCGCTGATCAAGCCATCCGGCTTTCGAGAATATGATGCGCGCTGGTGGTTTGGCCATCCCGGCTCCGCGCAACTGCCGGAGCTCAATCTGATTGGCGTCCAGGCGCTCGGAATGGGGCTTGGCACGCTGATCCGCCGTGTCGGTGCCGGTCCCGATATCGTCACCGGGCACGATTTCCGCTCCTATTCGCTTGGCATCAAGCTGGCGCTGGTGTCTGGTTTGATGGCTGCGGGCGCTCGGGTGAGGGACATCGGACTGGCGTTGTCGCCGATGGCCTATTTCGCCCAGTTCGCACTGGACGTGCCTTCGGTCGCTATGGTCACCGCCTCGCATAACGAGAATGGCTGGACCGGGGTCAAGATGGGCGCGGCGCGGCCGCTGACTTTCGGGCCGGAAGAGATGAGCGCGCTGAAGCAGATTGTAATGGCCGGCGATTTCGACCTTGTCGGCGGCGGGTCTTATGATTTCGTTCCCAATTTTCGCGAAACGTATCTCGACGATCTGACCCGGGGCAAGCGCATCTCGAAAAAGCTCAAGGTCGTGGCCGCTTGCGGCAATGGCACCGCCGGCGCCTTTGCGCCTGAAGCGCTGGAACGGATCGGCTGTGAAGTGATCCCGCTCGATGTCGAACTCGACCACACCTTTCCGCGCTACAATCCCAATCCCGAGGATATGCAGATGCTGCATGCCATCAGGGACAAGGTGCTTGAGACTGGAGCCGATGTCGGCCTTGGCTTCGACGGTGACGGCGACCGCTGCGGCGTCGTCGACAATGAGGGCAATGAGATTTTTGCCGACAAGGTCGGTGTGATGCTGGCGCGCGATATCTCCAGCCAGCATCCGGGCTCGACCTTCGTCGTCGACGTCAAGTCGACCGGCCTGTTCAACACAGACAGCGTGCTGCGCGCCAACAGCGCCATCACCGACTACTGGAAGACCGGCCACTCCTACATCAAGCGCCGCGTCGCCGAGCTTGGCGCCGTCGCCGGTTTCGAAAAGTCGGGCCATTTCTTCTTCAATCCGCCGATCGGGCGCGGATATGACGATGGGCTGGTCACCGCCATCGCCATCTGCCAGATGCTGGATCGCAGCTCCGGCAGCTCGATGGCCGATCTCTACCGCGCGCTGCCGCTGACCTTTGGCACGCCGACCATGTCGCCGCACTGCGCGGACGATGTGAAGTATGGCGTCGTCGCGCGGGTGGTTGCCGACTTTCAGTCCATGAAGCGGGATGGAACGGTTTTTGCGGGCCAGAAGATCGCCGACCTCATCACCGTCAACGGCGTGCGCGTTGTCGCCGAAGACGGCACCTGGGGACTGGTGCGCGCCTCTTCGAACAAGCCGGAACTGGTCGTGGTCGTCGAAAGCCCGGTGTCGTCGCAGCGTCGACGGGAGATGTTCGAGGCTGTCGACACCGTGCTGCGCCGCAGCCCCGAGGTGGGCGCCTACAACCAGACATTCTGAGTATCCTTAGGCCGCCGGCTGACAGCCGCACGTCTGCCTGATCGATCACACCCCAACGCGCGCGCTGTTGGAGCTCGCGGCGTCAAAAGTACCGTTGTGGGTCACCTGCGCTTCGCCCAGTAATTGCAGGACCCATCCCGGCGTCCGAGTGAACCTTGGTGGCCGCTGGGATACGCATCATGATCGGAGACGCGCCGCTCGGCTGCAACAGGTGCAAACTTCCCCTGTCGGTGATGAGACCCAAGGATCAGTCGCTTGACCTGTCCTGGTTGTGGCGCGCTCTTCTCGTCAACAGGCGGATGCCATCTTCATCCATGATGAGCTGAGTGCGATACCCGTCGAATTTGATCTCGTGAATCCAGTCGCCCCGCTCGGGCGGGTGTCGACAAGCTCCGGCTCAATAGGTGGGATGAACTTCAAACGCATGAACTGCCTCGCAAGACTGCGATTCAATATAGCGTGCGCTAAAAAATGGTTCCGGACCATTTTAGACGAATTGAATGTTTGATAGCCATGGCGAATCCGACCTTGGACCACCAATCCCCGGCAAGCTGCACGGTGGCCAGCCAGCCCACGAGACGACAATTTCCATACCTGCCCGATTTGCGGTCAGCAGGTCGACATGCGCGACCTGCGCCGTCATTTGGCACGAACGGCCGAGGCACAGACCGCTGCTGCTGTTGGTTGATCAGGCGAGAATGCCGCTCGAACGGGGCGGCGTTTCGTTGCCCCGGACCCCTCCGACTGCCTCTTCTCAAAAGCTGTTCCATTGCGCGGAGCAAAGTCACGATTCAGAAGGGAGTCTCGCGTGGCATCGGTCGTGCGGCAACGCGAAATCCATCGACCTTCATTCAAATGTTCTGTTGACAAAAAACACGACCCGCCAGCACTAAACCAGGACGGGCCGTCTTGTTGATGCGATCACTCTTGGCCCAGAGGTCCTTCCGCGAAGAGATCGTTCACCTTGTAGGCGACCTCCGTGCGGTTGGTCGCCTTCAATTTCTTCATGATGTTTCGGATGTGAACCTTCACAGTGCTTTCGCGAAGGTTCAGTTCGTGGGCGATGATCTTGTTCGCCTTGCCGCGTCGCAGTGCCTGGGCGACCTCTGCCTGCCTGAGCGTGAACATGCCCGTCAAGGGCCGGGCGTCGCAGTTGCCTGATTTTATCAGGTGCCGCATGGAAAGGACACTACTGGCCGGAACGAAGATGCCTCCGGCTGCAGCCAAGTTGATCGCCTCGACACACACATCGATCCCGACCGAAGTCGGAATGTAGCCGCGTGCGCCGCATTCGAGAGCCGTCAGCACCTGTGCAAGATCTTCGGTGTCGGCCAGGATGACCACCGGAACGGTCTTGAACTCGGACGAAATATGCCTGATTTCTTCTGCAATGCCGTGATCGGTGACCTTCCGGCCCCCGAGGTTGAAGAGTATGGTTGAAAGGGGAGAAGCCGAACCCTTCCTTATGCGCCACTCCTCGATCGAACCCATGGCGACGACCACCATGCCCAATTCATGATCCTCAAGCGCCGAAGCGAGACACTCGCGGTCCAAGGCCCTCCCGTCCAGCATGAGAAGGTATTGCTTACCTGCTTCTTGGTGGAGATTTTCTGTGCCGCTGGACGGAACTCTTGATCGATTTGACGAACCGTAACTGTGCAGTCCTGCTGTAGAAACCATACCGATACTCACCCTTCCCCAACGAAGGTACCTGTGGCGCCCGATAAGTGCCCTTTCTTAGAATTGGAAGTTTTGGTACCCGACCCCTTTTCCACGCTCAAGGCTGATTGCGAACCTCAAGCAACGTGGCTGCTGACATCTAAAGCAGCCTCGGGAGTGTAGGAGCTATTTATTAGCATTCTCTAACATAAGTTAATTTTTTCGGTAAATTTTTACGTTGAGAAGACGGGACTCCAAACCGGTTTGACCCGCGCGAGCGGCCCGAACTAAGGCGCATGCCCGTGCCGCACCAGGCTATAGATATCCTCGGTTACCGCGCACTGTGTTGGTTGCACGCGCTCTTGCGATTAATTCGGCGGGTCTCATACGATAGGCGGTGGTTGGGTTTGCTCGCACCTCCTGACAACGCTGCATCATACCTCCAAAAGCTTCGTTGACGATGTATACACCACGCTGAACACTGGATTGCCGGCGTCTGCTCGAGCTTACGCTGCCTGTCTGCGAACAAATGCGGAGACAGGATAGGGGAGCCACCGCCGCCCAACACCCCATGGCTCCCCTATCGCTCCGCATGGCGACCCACTTCCGAAATTTGATTTTGAACGGCAAGCACGATCCGCCTGCAGGGCATGGCTGACGTCGGCAGATGAAGCGGTTCATCGTGAGCCTTCGCCAGACAACGTCCGGGTCTCAGGCGGTCCCCAGGGGGTTTGCTTCGCATAGCTGCTGAAAATCGAGAACCGTCCCGTCAGTCTGGATCTCGGCTTCGAATGCCTCGATCAGCCGTTTGGCGGCTTTGCTGGCAATGTGCGAATCGGGGTAAGTTGCCTCCACAACGCGCGCGCGCTCGTAGACTTCCCTGAATTGCCTGACCTGCTTGGGACCGAATACGCGATGTACAACCTGAGTGGTCATACCGCTTCTCCTCCTGGTGGCGGAACTTGAATTAACCTGCCCGTTGTCAAGCGCGCGCATGATTTCATCATCGGCACAGGATTACAACTGAAAGCCCAACAAGCCTGCGCCGGTATTGTAAGATACCAATTTCCTTGGTCGAGGCGTTCTTTAGTAGCGTTCGCTCGATTGCGAGTTAGCCGTTTGCAGGAGGCAAGGTCGCATGGTGAAGATTGCCAGAACCGCTGACCAGCCTTCGTGACGCCTTGCTCGAAACAAAAAAGCCAGGAGGCTTTTGCCTACTCATCCCGATGCCGCCCAGGGACTACGCGAAGCTGGCGTCGTCATTGGCCATTCGGTGCTGATCGTGGTTGACATCGACCGGGAAGGAGATCTCAGCGGTTACGGCATCGCTCGCCCCCCTGTCGCAAGCAATCCTCATAATGATGGTGGTTGCTGGGCTACAGAGGGGGCCCGTATCCTTCAGAAAAGAGGGGCGAGCAACGATTTCGGGTCGGGGGCGCCGGTCACCCGTAGCACGAGGCCCATGGTTGCTACTCGATGCTCAGGCCTGCCACACGATTCATTTATGATCTTTCAAGGGGAACCAAGAGTGCTTGGGCAGAGCGATATCCAATCGGCTGGGGGCTCAACGAAGACCGGACGAAGCGACTGGCACTGTAGGTCGCGGATTTACGATTTTGGTAATCAATGGAGGCCATCAGAGGGAAGGGGAGGCGGTGTTGGTCATCGAACGACACTACATCGCACCGGGCAAGTCGATGTGTTGAAAGCTTCGGCCCGCCTGCGTCGGCGCCGAACAACGGAGGCTCGGTCGAAATGGGAAATAACCCATCCGCGCATCCCGTTGATACGCAATGCAATCATACCGTCAAAAGGGCTAACTCCGAAATGCGGTGGGGAGAACCCGCCACCTTAATCATAATGGAGGAGCCGACACTATCGACATGGCTGTGGTATTTTGTCTGCCGGGTCACGTAAAGGAGCGGTGAGTGGAACAGGTCACGACTTGCTGGGCCAGTCAGCTGGCGGAAGGACGCCTCAATGGTTTCGTGCCAATCCAACAACAGCGCTCAACGATGGCTGGACTTGAATCCGAGCGCGCCGAGAGGCATGCCAAGGCTTGTGGGTTGAGACGGCTTCGGTCCTACGCCCAGTGGCTCGTGCCAGATGATCTGGCCGTGTTCATTGAAGAGATCGATTGTTCCGCAGTCTTCGGGCGTGACGGCAAGTTGCTGGGGAAGAGGCATCTATGGTCTCGGACGGACTAAGGGCTAACGCCGCACGAGCGGCCGAATTTCTGGAGGTGCTGGGCAATGCGCGGCGGCTGCACATTTTGAGCTTGCTGCTCGACTATGAATTGCCGGATCGCAAAATTCGCGAACGGCTTAATATTAGCCGGACAGCCTCGTGGCACCACATAGCCAAGCTCCGGGAAGTTGGGCTCGTAAAAATCCGCCGGGACGGCCGGAATGTATATTTTTCCTCTGAAAATCGAGCGGTACGCGATCTGCTTTGCAAATGGAATGTTATGGTTGCTGTCCAGCAGTCTGGGCAAGCGGTTCCGCTCGGTGGCGGTGCCTTGGCGGTGACATGCCAGGATCTTGTGCACTCGGCCCCCGGTCTGGAAAACCGAGTTTGTCAAAGCGTCAGCGATTCCCGGAGGGACGAGTGATCATCCCCAGGAATCTCGATTAGACACCGTTGGATCGAGAAGATCACCCGCGCGATTGTTGCCACCCGCCGGTTTTCTCTGCGGCGTCAGCCCCCGGATCGCGAAACGGCTGACGCAACCCTGTGGATCGGCGAATGCCGCCGACTATGGTCGCGCTGACGACGCGCCCGATTGGACGTACTCCGACTTGCGCTATAAACACTCGGTATCCTGCTACTGCCTCAAGGCCGGCATAGAAATAAATCCTGCGGTCAGTCAGTTGCCAGCGGGTAGGTCAGGTGCGGTGCCACCCCTTAAAATATAGAC
>NZ_RZPW01000420.1:0-5456 GCF_003998455.1 Mesorhizobium sp. M7A.F.Ca.CA.001.08.2.1
ATGCAGATCTACGCCATGATCCGCTTCGGCATCACGCCGGAGATCAACGCGCTGGCGACCATCGTCATGGCGGTCTCGATCACCGCGCTGACCCTGTCGCAGCGGCTCAACCGTGGGATCATCGGCCAATGAGCGAACCCCGCACTCTGCTGGCCATCGATCATGTGTCGAAGAATTTCGGCAGGGTGATGGCCGTCGACGGCATCTCGCTCGACATCCGCGAGAACGAGTTCTTCGCTTTGCTCGGCCCGTCCGGCTGCGGCAAGACCACGCTCTTGCGCATGCTGGCCGGTTTCGAGACGCCCAATGACGGGCGCATCCTGCTCGACGGACGTGACATCGCCAAAACCCCGCCCAACAAGCGGCCGGTCAATCTGATGTTCCAATCCTATGCGCTGTTTCCGCATATGAGCGTTCGCGCCAATGTCTCCTACGGCCTGGAGATGGAACGTTTGCCAACAGCTGAAATCCGCTCCCGCGTCGATGCCATCCTGGCGACGACCGAGCTCGTCCCCTTCGCCGACCGCAAGCCGGAGCAATTGTCGGGCGGCCAGAAGCAGCGCGTCGCGCTTGCCCGCGCGCTGGTCAAGCGGCCTCGCCTGCTGCTGCTCGACGAGCCGCTCGGCGCGCTCGACAAGAAGCTGCGCGGCGCCATGCAGCTGGAATTGAAGCGCCTGCAGCACGAGGTCGGCATCACCTTCGTCATCGTCACCCATGACCAGGAGGAATCGCTCGTCATGGCCGACCGCATGGCGGTGCTGAAAGACGGCAGATTGCTGCAATGCGACACGCCGCACGCGATCTACGAACACCCCGCCGATCGCTTCGTCGCCGACTTCATCGGCGTGATGAATTTCGTGCCGGGCCAAGCCGCCGTCGATGGCGTTGTAGCCACGAATGGCGCACGCATATCAGGCAAGGTTCCGGCAACGCTCTCGCCCGGCGCATCCGCTGTCGCTTCGGTGCGCCCTGAGCGCATCCGGCTATTCCCATCGGCGGAAACCGCCAACCGCATCACCGGCACGGTCGAGGCGCTGGCCTATCAGGGGCTGGACCTGCAGCTGCATGTCCGCACGCCCCTGTCGCCAAAGCCGTTCCTGGTGCGCGTCACCGCAGATGCCGCCGACCGCCGGCCGGTCTCGTCGGGCGACCAGGTCGAACTCGGCTGGGATGCCGCCGATGTCAGAATTTTCGCAGAATGACAGGAGAAGCCTGATGGCGCAGAAGACGATCGCGTTTTTTCCAGAAGCCGCCTACGGCCCGGCGCTCAATTCCGTCGGCATCGCCCAGGCAGTCGAAGCGCGCGGCCACAAGGCGGTGTTCCTGTCCGACCCCGGCTTCGTCGATGTCTACAAGGGCTACGGCTTCGAGGCGCATCCGGTGAACCTGTCGGAGCCGATGCCGCCCGAGCAGATGGCGAAATTCTGGGAGGATTTCATCAACGGCCATATCCCGAACTTCCGCAAATCGCCCTACGACCAGGTCGACAACTACGTCAAGGATTGCTGGACGGCGATCGTCGACAGCGCCAAATGGGCGCAGAAGGATCTGCCGCGCGTTCTCTCAGCCATCAAGCCGGATGTGATCTGCGTCGACAACGTCATCCTGTTCCCGGCCATCAAGCAGTACGGCAAGCCGTGGGTGCGCGTCATCTCGTGTTCGGAAAACGAGATCGAGGACGAGGACATCCCGCCCCATCTCTCCGGCTGCGGCGAGAACGACCATGCCGGCCACCAGCGCTACCGCGACCACTTCAATGCGGTGATCAAGCCGATCCATGACGACTTCAACGCCTTCCTCACCGCCAACCACGAGGCGCCCTATCCGGTCGGCCAGTTCTTCGAAGCCTCGCCCTATTTGAACCTGCTGCTCTACCCCGAGGCGGCAAAATTCAAGCGCCGCCATCCGCTCGACCCGGCAAAATTCCAGTATCTCGAAGGCTGCGTGCGGCACGAAAAGCCGTACACGGTGCCGACCTTCTCCAGGAACAATAACGGGCCGCTGCTCTACGTCTCCTTCGGCAGCCTGGGCGCCGGCGATGTCGATCTGCTGAAGCGCATCATCGCGACATTGGGCAAGACGCGCTACAGGGCTCTGGTCAATGTCGGCGGCTACAAGGACCAGTACACGGACGTGCCCGGTAACGTCATTGTCGACAGCTGGTTTCCGCAGCCCTCGGTCATCCCGCAGGTCGATGCCGTCATCCACCATGGCGGCAACAACTCGTTCACCGAGTGCCTCTATTTCGGCAAACCGGCCATCATCATGCCTTATGTCTGGGACGGCCACGACAACGCCACCCGCGTCGAGGAAACCGGCCACGGCTTCGGCATGCCGCGCTACGACTGGACCGATGCCGAGCTGGTTGCCAGGATCGAGACCTGCCTGACCGACCCGGCGATGAAAGCCAAGCTGGCGAAGACATCGGCGCAGATGCACGCGCAGAATGGGCCGGAGAAGGCGGCAGGATTGCTGGAGGGGTTGCTGTGACCTCCTCCGCCCCACACCTCCACCAGGCCTCCACCCGCACCGATCTCGTCGACTGGGGCGTCCAGCCGGATGCGCTCGGCGGCACTTCGCACTCGACCGGCAGGCTCGTGCACAAAGGCCCGAACAACCAGCCGGAATCCGGCATCTGGGTCTGCACGCCAGGCCGCTGGCGCCTCAGTATCCCGCGCGACGAATTGTGCCATTTCGTCGCCGGCCGCGCGACCTACCGGTCGGATGTCGGTGAGGTGATAGAAGTCTCCACCGGCACCGTGGTCATGTTCCCTGCCGGCTGGAGAGGCGAATGCACCGTGCATGAGACGATGCGCAACGTCTACATGCTGGCGTGACCACGGAGCTTGATGACATGTCGACACCGCACTGGCCGAAGGCTTCGGCCGTGGAATTGGAAGACTGGGGCGCGGGCAGCAACACGCTCGCCCGTTCGCCGCGCGCTTCGGGCAAGATCCTGGCGCAGAACCCGGACGGATCGAGCGAATGCGGCCTGTGGACGTGCACGCCGGGCACGCGCAAGGTCACCTTTGGCGCCGACGAATTCTGCCACTTCCTGTCGGGACGCGGCAGCTATGTCCATGACGACGGCGAGGAGATCGCGGTCGAGGCCGGCACGCTGGTATTCTTCCCCGCCGGCTGGACCGGCATCTCCATCATCACGCAAACGCTGATCAAGGCTTTCATGTGCCGCTGAGCACTCATTTCCAAGGAATCGATATGATAACCCCCATCATGAAATCCCCGCTTACCATTACCGACCTCGTCGACTGGGGCGTCATCCCGACCATGATCGAGGGCCAATCCCATACCTCGGGCAAGCTGCTGTACAAGGGGCCGGAAGGCCGCTCCGAATGCGGGCTTTGGGTATGCACTCCGGGCAAATGGCACTGCCATGTCACCCGCGACGAGTTCTGCCATTTCCTCGAAGGGCGCTGCACCTATGTGCATGAATCCGGCGAGGTCATCGAGATCGAGCCGGATACGGCAGCGTTCTTCCCGCAGGACTGGAAGGGCGTCTGCACCGTCCATGAGACAATCAAGAAGGTCTACATGATCCGCTGAGCCTTCTCGATAATTCTGCCCTGCCGGACACCTGACGCGGCTTTCTGCGCTTCCGGTGCTCACGGACTAAATGTCCGCTGCGCTCCGGTTCTCGAAAGCCACGCCATCTGCCTCGGCAGGACGAATTCTCAAAAAGGCTCCATAAATGGAGAAGGACAAAATGGATTTCTCTCCTGACCGGCCAACCTTCTTCGTCAATCCGGACTACCGGTCGATGGCCGGCGCGGCAAAACCGGTGATCGATCCGGCGACGCTGGAAACCGTCGGCGCCATTGCCGCCGCCGGCGACGGCGAGATCGACGCTGTGCTCACGGCGGCAACCAGGGCGCAGGCCGCCTGGAAGAAGCTCGACGCCAAGAGCCGGGCCAAGCAACTGCATGCCGTCGCCAACGCCATCGAGGCGGCGGACTTCACGCGTTGCGCCGAGCTGATGGTGCGCGAGATGGGCAAACCCTACCCCGAAGCGATCGGCGAGATCGCCAATTGCGCGCCGATCTTCCGCTACTATGCCGAGATGGCGCGCGACGATGCCGGCAAGATCGCCGGCACGACGCAGGCCGGTTCGTTCCAGTATGCGCGCTACGAACCTTACGGCGTCTCCGTACACATCATGCCCTACAATTTCCCGATCCTGCTGATGTGCTGGACGGTCGCCGCATCGCTCGCCGCCGGCAATGCCTGCATCATCAAGCCGGCCGAGGCGACGACGCTGTCGACGCTGGACTACATGACCGTGTTCCGCTCGCTGCCAGAGGGGCTGGTCTCCTGCCTGCCCGGCGGAGCGGCCACAGCGCAGGCGCTGATCGCCTCCGACCGCACCCATGCCGTTGCCTTCACCGGCTCGGTCGCCGCAGGCAAGGCGGTGGCGGTGGCCTGCGCCGAACGCATGAAGCCGTGCGTCATCGAGGCCGGCGGCAGCGACCCGCTGATCATAAGCGAGCATGCCCCGCTCGAGATCGCGGCGGCCGGCAGCGTCACCGCCGCCTTCCACCTCACCGGCCAGGTCTGCACTTCGGCCGAGCGCTTCTTCGTCGTCGATTCCGTGCATGACCGCTTCGTCGCGCTGTTCGCCGAAAGGACGCGGGCGCTGCGCATCGGCAACGGCATGGACAAGACCGAGATCGGCCCGCTGGTCAGCGAAAGCGCGCGGACCAAAGTCATGCGCCTTGTCGACGATGCGATCGCTCATGGCGCCGTCGCAGTCACCGGCGGGCGTATCCCGCCTGCGTACAATGTCGGCTGGTTCTACGAACCGACGATCCTGACCGGCGTCACCCCTGATATGGCGATCGTGCGCGAAGAGTGTTTTGGACCCGTCGCCGCCATCTGCCGGGTCAGGGATTTCGACGAGGCGATCCGGCTTGCCAATGACAGCCCGTTCGGGCTCGGCGCTTCGGTGTTCACATCGGATCTGGCCGAAGCCCACGAGGCAGCGGAACGGCTCGAAGCCGGCATGGTCTGGGTCAACAACCCGCTGATCGACAATGACGCCCTGCCGTTCGGCGGCTGGAAGGCCTCCGGCCTCGGCCGCGAACTCGGACGCCAGGGCCTCGACGCTTTCCGCCGCTCCAAGATGGTGATCATTGACCACAAGCCTGCGATCCAGGACTGGTGGTACCCCTACCCCGACAGCTGGTTTCGCGAGACCGGCGGCCGCAAGCATGTCTGAGTGTTTCGAGCCTGGCTATCCCTGGACGCCAGCTCGGTGGCTATCCCTGGATAGCCAGCCCGACCATGAGCGGGAAAAGGCAATGCCGCCGAGTGAAACCCGGCGGCATTGCCTTTGACTGACCACTACCGTTTCGGCGGCGGTTCGTTACGGCGTCGTTTCCGTCTGCATCGCGGCAGCCGTCTGGTCGATCTTGCCGGCAAGGACGTCTTGAGCCCAGGAC
>NZ_RZPW01000421.1:0-5445 GCF_003998455.1 Mesorhizobium sp. M7A.F.Ca.CA.001.08.2.1
GACCAGCGCCACCCGATCCCTTGCGAAACGCAGCGGCGTCACCGCCGATAGCGGGTAGATCTGCCGGCCCGGCTCGACAGCCACCCGGCCCAGCATCGACTGCATCTGCTGTTCGACCCGCTGAGAAAGTGTCGCATCGTCCAGCGCGGCGAGCTCGGTCGCGGTCTCGGGCTTGACCACCCAGACCAGGCTGGAGCGATTGCCGGGCAGCGGGACCTGCGTGAACGGACCGGTCTCGGTGTGGAATTCGGTCGAGGTGAAGGCGTGGTCGCCGCTATGGCCGAAATTGAGGACGAGAGCTGCCTGCGGATAGGAGCGGGCCGAAGTCGAGATGCCGGCTGCCTGGCGCGCCGGTGACAACCGCCCATCGGCGGCGACCGCCAGCGCTGCGTCGACCGTGCTGCCGTCGGTCAGGACGGCACGGACGTGCTCGGCATCGAGATGCCAGTTCGCCACCATCGACCTCAGCCAGTCGATGCCGGCATGCGCGGCAACGGCGCCGGCGAGTGCCGGGGTGAGGACGCTGTTGGGAAGGTTCAGCCCGAATTCATCCTCGTCGATCTCGCTGGCACGGAAGGTGACGACCGGGCTGCGGATCAGCCGGCTGGTGGCGTCGACGATGCGCATCACTTTCAGAGGCGCCGCCTTGGATACGACGGCTTCGAGCACGCCGAGCCGGTCGAGCACTTTCAAGGCAGGGTTCATCAGGGCCGTCGTGCGACCATCGGGGGCGGTGGCCTCCGGCCCGACCAGTGTCACCGGGAAACCTTCGGCGGCAAAACCCAGTGCCGCGATCAGCCCTGCCGGCCCCGTGCCGGCAACCAGTATCCGCGCAGTTTGCTGATGCTCCAAGATCGGCTTCCGGCTTGCAATGCGAGGCGGTCCACCCGACCTGCCGTTCGATCAGCATATAGGTCAGATCATGCCGCTTGATCAACGCGGCGATTCGGCCCATTCGGATGTCATGACCGGCCAGCAGGACGACTTCAGCCATCTCGACCGCGCCGGCCGCGCCATGGCCGGCATCGCGCGCAATCCCCGGGTCACGGTAAACGTCGTTGTCGGCGCTTGCATCCTGCTTGCATGGCTGTCTCTTGCGGCGATGGCAATCCGCGGGGCTGAAACAGGGATTGCGGGCGTCGGCGCCCCTGGCGACACGATCCTTCGCAGCCTGCCGCAACTGCCGCTGCCCTATTTCCTGGAACGGTTCTTTGTGCTGTGCCTCTCACCGGTGCCTTTGGACGCAGGTCTCGGCTTGCGGGCCGGCGCGCTCGTTTCGATGTGGTTCCTGATGGCGATCGCGACGATGCTGCCTTCGGCGGCGCCGATGATACGCACCTATTGCGAGATCGCTGACACGGCACGCATCAAGGGCGAACCGGTCGTTCACCCGCTGCTGCTGGTCGCCGGCTATCTCAGCGTCTGGCTCGCCGCTTCAATTGCGTTCGCGGCGCTGACCTTGGCCGTCCATGCATTCGCTTCGTCAGCCGGGATGCTCGATCCGGTCGTCGGCATTGCCGGTGCGCTCGCTCTGCTGATTGCCGGCCTCTACCAGTTCAGCGGCCTGAAGGAAGCTTGCCTGAAGAAATGCAAGAACCCGTTCTCGATCCTTTTCGCGAGCTGGAGCGCAAGGCCCCTTAACATCTTTCGGCTCGGTGCCGCGCAAGGTCTGTGGTGTCTGGGCTGCTGCTGGGCCTTGATGCTGGTGATGTTCGCCGTTGGCGTCATGAACGTTTTCTGGATGGCGTTGATCGGCCTGTTCACCCTGATCGAAAAACAAACGGGCAGCAGGGTTCCAACCCGGCTGGCCGGTGCGATACTGCTTGTCTGGGCAGCCGCGCTGCTAGTAGTCTCGCTGTGAGTGGGGGAAAATCGATGGCAGACCAGAGCTGGGCGATGAAGGGAGAGCTCGTACTCTCCTGCAATTGCACGGTTTTTTGCCCTTGCGTGCTCTCGCTTGGCAATCATCCGCCGACCGAAGGCTATTGCCAGACATGGGCCGGGTTTCGCATCGATGCCGGCCATTTCGGTGAGGTCGATCTGTCCGGGCTCAATCTTGGGCTGATCATGGAAATCCCAGGCTATATGAGCCGCGGCAACTGGACCGCGGGCCTGTTCATCGACAGCCGCGCCTCTGTCTATGCGGTCAAGGCGCTGACAAAGATCTTCACGGGCAAGGCAGGTGGAACCACATCGCTGCTCTCAATCCTCGTCGGCAAATTCCTCGGTGTCGAGCAGGTGCCGATCACCTATGAGACGCGTGACAAAACGCGTATCTTCCAGATACCCAGGATTATCGACGGAGCGGTCACACCCATCCAAGGCAAGGACCGTGACAAGGATACGGTGATCAGCAATTCGGAATACTGGATCGCGCCCGAGATCATCGTGGCCAGGTCCGACAAGAGCAAGATGCGGGCTTTTGGCCGCAACTGGAATTTCGTCGGCCGTTCGGCCGAAATCTGCAAGCTGGATTGGCGGGGCCCGTGAGCAAGAACACAACGGCCAGGAATTTGGCAGCACGAAAAGCCGCCAAAAAGATCACGGACCGGATTCCGCGCCCGAAGAAGAAGGTCACCTGGCCGCAGGCGAGGGCGTTCTCCGTCCACCTTTTGACCGCCTCGGGGTCGTTCCTGGCCTTCCTGTCGCTCGTGGCGGCAAGTGAAGAGCGCTGGACCGCAATGTCCTGGTGGCTCGGGCTGGCCCTGTTCGTCGACGGCATCGATGGGCCGATCGCCAGAAAACTCGAGGTCAAGGAGATCCTGCCGACATGGTCGGGCGAACTGCTCGACAACATCATCGACTACGTGACCTACGTGCTGATCCCGGCCTTCGCGCTCTATCAGCGCGGCTTCATGGGCGAGGGCCTGTCATTCCTGTCGGCGGCGATCATCGTCGTTTCCAGCGCCATCTACTATGCCGACACCGGCATGAAGACGAAGGAGAATTTCTTCAAGGGATTCCCGGTGGTCTGGAACATGGTGGTGTTCACCCTGTTCGTCATCGAGCCCGGACAATGGGTTTCGTTCGCGGTGGTGGTGGTGGCCGGCGTCCTGACTTTCGTGCCGATCAACTTCATCCACCCGGTGCGGGTGGTGCGGCTGCGGCGCATCAACCTTGGGATGACCCTGTTGTGGTGCGCTTTCGGCGCGCTTGCCCTGGCCCAAGCGGCGCTCGCCGCCTTCTACGATCAGATCGGCGTGCTGGGCGAGCAGGTCAGCACCTTCACCAAGATCGGCATCACCATCACCGGGCTTTATCTTGCCTGCATCGGTGGCATCATGCAGTTCTTTCCCAATCTCGGTGCCAAAAAGGCCTGATCGGCCACTCCCACAGGGAGCCTGGCCCCACAAGCCTAGCCCACAGGAAGCTTAGCAATGTCCAAAGCGATCCGCATTCATGCCAATGGCGGCCCGGAAGTTCTGACCTATGAGGACGCTGATCCCGGCCAGCCGGGATCCGGGCAGATCCTGGTCCGGCACACCGCGATCGGCCTCAATTTCATCGATGTCTACCATCGCTCCGGTCTCTATCCGCCACCCGGCGGCTTCCCGCTCGTGCCAGGCAGCGAAGCCGCCGGCGTGGTGCTGGAGGTCGGCCATGGCGTCGACTGGCTGAATCCGGGCGATCGCATCGCTTATGCCGTGACCACGGGGGCTTACGCGCAAGAACGCGTCATCGATGCCAGCCGCGTGGTCAAGGTTCCGGATGGCATCAGCGACGAACAGGCCGCAGCGATGATGCTGAAGGGCATGACCGCGGAATATCTGCTGCGGCGGACGTTCAAGGTGAAAGCCGGCGACACGATCCTGTTCCATGCCGCTGCAGGCGGCGTCGGCCTGATCCTCGGCCAATGGGCAAAACATCTCGGCGCCACCGTCATCGGCACCGCCAGCTCGTCCGACAAGATCGAGCTCGCCAGGGCGCATGGTTTCGATCACGTCATCAACTACAAGGAACAGGATTTCGTCGCCGGCGTCGCCGCCATCACCGGCGGCAAAAAATGCGATGTCGTCTACGATTCGGTCGGCAACGACACGTTTCCGGCTTCGCTCGACTGCCTGCGGCCGCTCGGCATGTTCGTCAGCTTTGGCCAGTCCTCGGGACCTATACCGCCGTTCAGCATGTCGTTACTGGCACAGAAGGGCTCGTTGTTCGCAACAAGGCCGACACTGTTCGTCTACAACGCAAAACGCGAGGACCTCGACGCTTCTGCTGCCGCCCTGTTCGAGGTCGTGCTCAGCGGCGCGGTCGAGATCCAGATCAACCAGCGCTACGCGCTGAAGGACGCCGGCAAGGCGCATTCCGACCTCGAGGGCCGCAGGACCACAGGGACGACCATTCTCATCCCTTAGTTCGTTCTGCCTTGCTATCCCTTGAATTTCCGCTGAAATTCTTGAAGCTCTTTCAAGACGTGTGCCGCTTTCCGATGAGAGCCGGCCGCGCCTACCATGCCTGCGGGAACACAGAACATGTCTGGCTAACCAGATGGGAGGCACTGTGAGTGCAAATCAGGACGGCACGAACCTGCTTGAGGTGCGTGGCCTCACCAAGATATTCGGCACGCTGACGGCGTGCGATCATATCGATCTCGACATCGCCAGGGGTGAGATCCACGCCTTGCTCGGCGAAAACGGCGCCGGCAAGTCGACGCTGGTCAAGATGCTTTTCGGCTCGCTGGAGCCCAATGCCGGCGAGATCTTCTGGAACGGTCAGGCCGTCAGGATTTCCAGCCCGGGCGTCGCGAAAAAGCTCGGCATCGGCATGGTGTTCCAGCATTTTTCGCTGTTCGAGGCGCTGACCGCGGCCGAAAACATCGCGCTGTCGCTGGACGACGGCTCACCGATCAGCAGCATCGCTGCGAAGGCGAGGGCGCTTTCCTTCAGTTATGGCCTGCCGCTCGACCCTGAATCGCTGGTCGGCGACCTGTCGGTGGGCGAGCGCCAGCGCATCGAAATCATCCGCTGCCTGCTGCAGACGCCGCAGCTCATCATCCTGGACGAACCGACCTCGGTGTTGACGCCGCAGGAAGCCGACAAGCTGTTCGAGACGCTGGAGCGCCTGCGCTCGGAAGGCAAATCCATTCTCTACATCTCGCACCGGCTCGAAGAGGTCAAACGCATCTGCGACCGCGCCACCGTGCTGCGCCACGGCAAGGTGGTCGGCCATTGCAATCCGCGTGAGGAAACAGCCTCTTCGCTGGCTCGCATGATGGTCGGCAACGAGGTGCAGGCCGTGGTGCGCGCGCCGGTCGAGGGCATCGACAAGGCGCAGCCGCTGCTCGAAATCCGCAACCTCAGCCGCAAACCGGCAACGCCGTTCTCGATCCCGCTCAGGGGCATCAACCTGAACGTCCGCGCCGGGGAGGTGATCGGCATCGCCGGCGTCGCCGGCAATGGTCAGGGCGAGTTCTTCGAATCCGTTTCGGGCGAAGTGCTGCAGCAG
>NZ_RZPW01000422.1:0-5428 GCF_003998455.1 Mesorhizobium sp. M7A.F.Ca.CA.001.08.2.1
CGTGCTGATCCTCGACGAGCCGACACGCGGCATCGATGTCGGCGCCAAGTACGAAATCTACACGATCATCGCGCGCCTTGCCTCGGAGGGTAAGGCGATCGTGGTCATCTCGTCGGAAATGCCGGAATTGCTCGGCATCACCGACCGCATCTACGTCATGAACGAAGGGCGCATCGTGGGCGAAATGCCCGCCGCGGAAGCAAGCCAGGAAAAAATAATGCGCGCCATCGTTCGTGGAGAAGGAAAAGCAGCATGAGCACCGAAAGCGCCCCCGCCCCGCACGGCAATGTCGCCGAAGAGCAGCGTCCACGCATCGCCGTCTCGGCGCTGGCGACGAACCTGCGCGAATACGGCCTGATCATCGCGCTGATCGTCATCATGCTGTTCTTCCAGTTCACCACGTCGGGAACGCTGTTCAAGCCGGTGAACCTGAGCAACCTGGTGCAGCAGAACTCGTTCATCATCGTGATGGCGCTGGGCATGCTGCTGGTGATCGTTTCCGGCTATATCGACCTCAGCGTCGGATCGGTCGCCGGTTTCATCGGCGCGCTGGCGGCAAACATGATGGTCATCTGGCAACTTGGACCGCTCAGCAATCCGCTGGTGGTTTCGATCATCTGCCTCGTCGTGGGCGGCCTGATCGGGGCGGCGCAAGGCTACTGGATCGCCTATCACAGAATACCGAGCTTCATCGTGACACTGGCCGGCATGCTGATCTTCCGCGGCATCTGCCAGGCGCTGCTGGGCGGCGGATCCTCGGTCGGTCCGCTTTCCGACGACTTCAAAATGCTCAGTTCGGGCTTCATCCCGGATGTCATCGGCCCGCTGACGCTGATCCCGCCGACAGTGAACGCGGCCGGCAAGACCATCATGGGCAGCGGCCTGACGCTGCACATGACGACGATCGTGCTGGGCCTGATCGCCGTGCTGGCCTATGCCTATTTCGGGGTGAGGACGCGCCGCAAGCGCGAACGCCATGGCTATGAGGCCGAGCCCTTTGCCCTGTTCGTCGTCAAGACGCTGGTCGCCAGCGCCCTGGCGCTGTTCCTGGTCTATGAGTTCGCCAGCTACAGAGGCCTGCCGGTCGTGCTGCTCGTCATGGGCGTGCTGATCTCGCTGTTCGTCTTCGTCACCAAGCGCATGACCATCGGCCGCCGTATCTACGCCATGGGCGGCAATGCCAAGGCCGCGCAGCTGTCAGGCATCAACACCGAGCGGCTGACGCTGATGGTGTTCATCAATATGGGCGTGCTGTCGGCGCTCGGCGGCCTGATCATCGCGGCGCGACTGGGACAGGCGGTGCCGGCCGCGGGCCTCGGCAGCGAGCTCGACGTCATCGCCGCCGTCTTCATCGGCGGCGCCTCGGCGATGGGCGGCGTCGGTCAGGTCATCGGCGCGGTGGTCGGCGGCTTCATCATGGGCGTGATGAACAACGGCATGTCGATCATGGGCGTCAATGTCGACTGGCAGCAGGTGGTCAAAGGCCTGGTGCTGCTCGGCGCCGTGATCTTCGACGTCTACAACAAGAACAAGGCTTGAACGGACTTAAGAGCAATTCCAGGAAAAGTGTGAAACGGTTTTCCGCCCGGAATTGCGCCAAGACAATGAGTTAGAGCGGTTCGCCGTTTCCGTGAAACGGTGAACTGCTCTGGTCGAGGAAAGCAGGAGGCATACGATCGCGACGCTGCCGGCAACCCGCCGGTAACAGAAGTCCCTGAGGGACCAGGCCCGCGAGCGCAATCCGAACTGAGAATTTAAACCGTGGCATGGACGAGGTCCCGGCCGCGCTGAGCAAGGTTTGCCGTTTTGGCAGCCCTGCCAAGGCAAATGAGAGAGGATTCATCATGCTGATCTCCCAGATCCTTGACGACGCCGAGACCATCCGCGTCGTCGCCCGCAATGGCGGCAAGACCCGGATCATCAATGGCGCCCGCAGCGTCTATTCGCTGGCGATGGAGGCCGCCCGCACCGGCGTCGGCCTCGTCGCGCTGATCGAACGCAAGGGGCTTGGCGAGACGGTCGATCTCGAGGCCGCTTACAAGAAGGGGCGGCTGCTGTCGCCGATCAATCACCCCGATCCGGCGCATCTGCACCTGACCGGCACCGGGCTGACGCATCTCGGCTCCGCCGCGACGCGCGATTCCATGCACAAGAAGCTGAGCGCCGACGGCGAGGAGCAGCTCACCGATTCCATGAAGATGTTCCGCATGGGGCTGGAGGGCGGCAAGCCGGCGAAAGGCCAGATCGGCGTGCAGCCGGAATGGTTCTACAAAGGCAACGGCACGATGGCGGTGGCACCAGGCGCCGCACTCCTGTCACCGGCCTTTGCCAAGGACGCCGGCGAAGAGCCCGAAGTCGCCGGCATCTATGTCATCGGCGACGACGGCGCACCTTTCCGCGTCGGCTTCACGCTGTCGAACGAGTTTTCCGACCACGTCACCGAGCGCGTGAACTATCTGTTCCTCGCGCATTCCAAGCTGCGCAACGCCTCGTTCGGGCCGGAGATCCTGATCGGCGACCTGCCGTCCGACATCCGCGGCACCTCGCGCATCGTGCGCGACAGCGAGGTGCTGTGGGAAAAGCCGTTCCTGTCCGGCGAAGCGAACATGTCGCACACCATCGCCAATCTCGAACATCATCATTTCAAATACGCGGCTTTTCGCCAGCCGGGTGACGTGCATGTGCACATGTTCGGCACGGCGACGCTGTCCTTCGCCGACGGCATCACGACCGAGGCCGGCGATGTCTTCGAGATCGAGGCCGGGGATTTCGGCCTGCCGCTACGCAACCCGCTCGAGATCGAGCAGCCGGTGAAGGTGGCTGTGAAGGCGCTTTGAGAGCGCGCCTTTTCCTTCTCCCCAAGTGGGAGGTGGATCGGCGCGTTAGCGCCGAGACGGATGAGGGGTGTTCCAGCGGAGTGAAACGTTGGCGTTCCCTGGAACACCCCTCATCCGTCGCCTCCGGCGACACCTTCTCCCACAAGGGGAGAAGGAAAAAGGCGCCTCTGCCTCAATAAATATCGAAGTCGAAATACTTGGCCTGGATCTTCTTGTAGGTGCCGTCGGCAACGATCGCGTCGATGGCCGCGTTGAGCTTGTCGCGCAGGGCCGTGTCGTCCAGGCGCACGGCGATGCCGGCCTGGGTCTCGGTGCCCTTGACGTCGCCGACCAGCTTGCAGCAGCCGTCGCTTGCTTTCTTCAGCCAGTCCATCAGCACGAACTTGTCCGAGATCACGGCGTCAAGACGACCGTTGGTCAGGTCGGTGATCGCCTCTTCCTGGGTGGGATAGAGTTTGGCCTCCGCGCCCGCCTTGCCATATTCATTCTGGGCATAGTCGGCCTGCGTGGTCGAAGCCTGGGCACCGACCGTCTTGCCGGCAAGGGCCGCCGGTTCGGTCGAGGTGAGATCGGTGTCCTTCGGCGCCACCAGAGCCAGCGGTGTCGTATAATATTTGTTGGTGAAGGCGACCTGCTTCTTGCGCTCCTCGGTGATGCTCATCGAGGCGATGATGGCGTCGAATTTCTTGGCCTGCAAAGCGGGAATGATGCCGTCCCAGTCCTGGGTAACGATCTCGCATTCGACCTTCATCTGCGCGCACAGCGCATTGGCGATGTCGATGTCGAAGCCTTCGACCTTGCCGTCGGCGGTAATGGTGTTGAACGGCGGATAGGCGCCCTCGGTGCCGATCTTGATTTTTTCGGCTGCCTGCACCGACAGAGAGCCGGCCAGTGTTGCCAGCATGGCAGCGCCCGCCGCCGATATGACCCATTTCGAAAATCGCATTTTCTTGGTTCCCCTTGAACGCCGCCAGCTTGACGGGCGGCAAGGCAGCCAAGCATGGCGAGCCGGTACAGGCAAGTATTTTGCCTTGGGGCAATGAGGGTCAGCGCGCGGCGCGGAAATGCTTGGACAGCTTCAGGCCCTGCGCCTGGTAGTTGGAGCCGAGATCGGTGCCGTAGAGCGCCTGCGGCCGCTTCAGCATATGCTCGTAGACCAGCCGGCCGACGATCTGGCCGTGGTCGAGGATGAACGGCACTTCATGGCTGCGCACTTCCAGCACCGCCCGGCTGCCGGTGCCGCCGGATGCGGAATGGCCGAAGCCCGGATCGAAGAAGCCGGCATAATGGACGCGGAATTCGCCGACCAGCGGATCGAAGGGCGTCATCTCGGCGGCGTAGAGCGGCGGCACATGCACCGCCTCCTGGCTGACGAGGATGTAGAATTCATCGGGGTCGAGCACCAGTTCGCCGGCGCCGCTCTTGTGGATCGGTTCCCAGAAGTCGACGACTTCCTGGGCCGCGCGCTTGTCGACATCGACGAGGCCGGTGTGATGCTTGCCGCGATAGCCGACCAAGCCGCTTTGATCGCCGTTGAGGTCGATCGACAGCGCGATGCCGCCGCCGGAAATGTTCGGCGGCTCGGTGGCGACCAGCATCTGCGTGCGATGCAGGTCGTGCAACTCGGCTTCGGAGAGCAGCGCATTGCCGGTGCGGAAACGGATCTGCGACAGGCGCGACCCGGTGCGGACGACGATCGGGAAGGTGCGCGGGCTGACTTCCAGAAAGAGCGGGCCATGATAGCCGGCCGCGATCTTGTCGAACTCGTGGCCGCGATCGGTCATGACGCGGGTGAAGATGTCGAGCCGTCCGGTCGAACTCTTCGGATTGGCCGAGGCTGAAATGTCCGCCGGCAGCGCCAGGCTTTCAAGCAGGGGCACGATGTAGACGCAGCCGGTCTCCAGCACCGCGCCCTCGGCCAGATTGATCTCGTGCAGTTGCAGCCGGTCGAGCTTTTCCGAGACCTTGTGATTGGGGCCGGGCAGGAAGGAGGCGCGCACCCGCCAGGCCTTGTCGCCGAGCCTGAGATCGACGCTGGCCGGCTGGATCTGGTCGGTGTCGAGCGCACGCGCCGACTTCAGCGCGCCGGACTGGAACAGCGCCGATATGTCCTGGTCGGGAAGAATGCCTGTCTGCCGCAAGGCTCCACTCCTGCTTGGTACAAACCTCTTAATGAAGCCAGCAATTGACGCAAGCGCGGTGCGGGTCTAAAGGGTCGTTATCCCGTGGTGATTTGGCCGGTCGGCTTGCAGCCACGTTAAACAAGTCGCTAAAGGACCGTCGGGCCGCAAGGCCGTATGGACCGGTTGCGACTTTCGCGGCCGGTTTTTTTGTGTCTGGAAGAAAAGCGATGAGCACCAAGAAGCGCAACTGGAAGCCTCAGACGGCACTCGTGCACAGCGGAACGCTGCGTTCCGGTTTCGGCGAAACGTCAGAAGCGATCTATCTCACCCAAGGCTATGTCTACGAAACGGCGCAAGCCGCCGAAGCCCGTTTCAAGGGCGAAGAGCCGGGTTTCATCTATTCGCGCTACGCCAATCCGACCGTCGACATGTTCGAGAAGCGCATGTGCGCGCTGGAAGGTGCGGAAG
>NZ_RZPW01000423.1:0-5422 GCF_003998455.1 Mesorhizobium sp. M7A.F.Ca.CA.001.08.2.1
CGCTCAGAATCATCAGCAGGTCGAACCGGCGGTTGGCTGGCTCGCCCGCCGGGCCACGCGACAATTACGCACAGTAATTTTGCGTGATGTCGCCTTGCGGCGGCGAGGCACCCCGCCTATGCTTCCTGATGAACATGATTTCCCCTGAGACGGTCGCCAACAGCAAGCGCGCCTGGCTGAAGATTCTCGCCCGCTACAAGAAGCCTGACAGGCGGCGCAGCACCGTCGAACTCGCCATCACTCTCATTCCATTCGCCATACTCTGGGGCCTGTCCTCGGCGGCCTATGCCTATGGCCATTGGTGGGGACTGATCCTCATCCTTCCCGCGGCCGGGTTTCTGGTGCGCATCTTCATGATCCAGCACGATTGCGGCCACGGCTCCTTCTTCGCCAATCGCTACGCGGACGACTGGATCGGCCGCGCGCTCGGCATCCTGACGCTGACGCCCTACGATTGCTGGCGGCGCGCCCACGCGACCCACCACGCCAGCGCCGGCAATCTTGACGAACGCGGCATGGGCGACATCCGGACGCTGACCGTTGCAGAATACCGGCAGATGTCGTGGCGAGGCCGCCTTGCCTATCGTCTCTATCGCCACCCGCTGGTGATGTTCGGGCTCGGTCCGATCTGGCTGTTCATCTTCGAGCAAAGGCTGCCCGTCGGCATGATGCGCGGCGGCCTGACCCCTTGGGTGTCGTCGATGACCACCAATCTTGGCATCGCGGTCGCAGCAGCCATCCTCATTTGGTTCGTCGGTCCCGGCGCGTTCCTGGTGGTCCACCTGCCGATCGTCATCCTCGCCGGTTCGGCCGGCATCTGGCTGTTCTATGTCCAGCACCAGTTCGAGGAAACGGAATGGGCGAAGGATGTCGACTGGGAATTCCAGCACGCTGCCTTGCACGGATCGTCCTATTACGACCTCCCGCCGGTGCTGAACTGGTTCACCGGCAACATCGGTGTCCATCACGTCCATCACCTCTCCGCCAAGGTGCCGTGCTACCGGTTGCAGGAAGTGCTGCGGGATTATCCCGAGCTGCGCGACATCGGCCGTGTCACGCTGCTGGAAAGCCTGCGCTGCGTTAAACTGGCGTTGTGGGACGAGAACCGCCGCAAGCTGGTGTCGTTCCGCGAGGCACGGGCGGCGGCTTAAGCAATTCCAGCAGAGGTGTGAACGGTTTCCAGGGAAAGCGCGTAGCGTTTCCCTGAGGCAATTGCGTCAAACCAAGAAAAACAAAACGACCGCCAGTCTATAGGCACCGCGGCCTGGAGCTCCTATCAGGCAGCCCTGATCATGTCGGCGGCCTTTTCGGCGATCATGATGGTTGGCGCATTGGTGTTGCCACCAATCAGTGTCGGCATCACCGAGGCGTCCACGACACGCAAGGCTTCAAGCCCGCGCACCTTGAGTTGCGGATCGACCACCGCCATCTCGTCTACCCCCATCCGACAGGAGCCGACCGGGTGATAGACTGTGTCGGCGCGGGTGCGGATATGGGTCATCAGATCGGCATCGCTTGGCTCGCCGGCGATGTGCATTTCCTTGTGCCGGTAGCGCGTCAGCGCCGGTGAAGCCAGCACCTGCCGGGTGATCCTCACGCCTTTCAACAGCAGCTCCGCATCGCGCTGGTCGCTGAGAAAGCGCGGATCGATGCGCGGCGCGGCAAGTGGATCGGCGCTGGCCAGCCCAACCTCGCCACGCGAGTGCGGCCGCAATATGCAGACATGACAGGAGAAGCCGAAGCCGTAGTGCAGCGTGCGCGCATGGTTTTCGACCAGCCCGATGACGAATTGCAGCTGCAGGTCAGGGCGCTCAAGCGCCGGGTCGGATTTGACGAAAGCGCCGCTCTCGGCCGCCGGCGAGGCGACCAGCCCGGTCCCATCCCGCCGCCACTGCGCGATATGCCGTAGGAAACCCAACGCGCCGCGCGGGCTCATGCCAAGCATATCGGTGTCCTTCGATCTCCAGCCGACGATGAAATCGAGGTGGTCCTGCAGGTTCTTGCCGACGCCCGGCAATTCGTGGACGACGGGAATGCCATGCACGGCAAGTTCGGCCGCCGGGCCGATACCCGACAGCAACAAAAGCTGCGGCGAACCGAAGGCACCGCCACACAGGATCACCTCGCACGACGCCTGCGCCACTGCCTCGCCTTTGCGTGTCCGGTAGCGGATACCGGTGGCCCGCTTGCCGTCAAGGACGATGCCTGTGGCGTGCGCCCGCGTGATCACGGTCAGATTGGTCCGCTGCATCACCGGATGGAGATAGGCGGCGGCAGTCGAACAGCGCTCGCCATTGCGGGCGCCACCGGCAAATTGGGTCACCTGGAAATAGCCGGCGCCCTCTTGTTCCGGTCCGTTGAAATCGTCCGAGGCGCGAATCTGGTTTTCGGCACAAGCCTCTATGAAGGCCTTGGCGATTGGCCTCGGCGAGCGCTGGTTCGACACTTTCAGCGGGCCGTCCCCGCCGTGCAGGGCATCAGTGCCGCGCTCATTGCCTTCGGCGCGCCGGAAATAGGGCAGAACCTCATCCCACGACCAGCCCTCACAGCCCAGATCGGCCCATTCGTCATAGTCGCTGCGATGGCCCCTGACATAGAGCATCGCATTGATGGCGCTGGAGCCGCCCAGCGCCTTGCCGCGCGGCTGGTAGCCCTTGCGGCCGCCAAGACCTTGCTGCGGCACGGTTTCGAAGGCCCAGTTGTTGATCCTGGGCCGGCCGGAAAGCATACCGATAATGCCAGCCGGAGCGCGGATCAGCATATCCCTGCCCTCACCGCCAGCTTCGATCAGGCAGACCGTTTTCGAGGGATCTTCCGAAAGCCGTGCGGCAAGCGCACAGCCGGCGGACCCACCGCCGGCTATGACATAGTCGTAACGCATGAAGACCCCTCCCCGATCATTCCGGATTTTCCATCCGGAAGCTCAAGAGAAGGCTTGAACAGGGGGCGTTGTAAAGACGCGCGGAATTACCGCAACGTCAGCCGCTGCGAACGCGCCGCCAGGAGTATTTCGGGCCTTTTGGTTCCGGCACGGCGGCTGGCTGGTAGTAGAGCCCCAATCCGCCGATGCGGCCCTCCTCCAGGCGCTTCAACAGCACGGGGTTCGATATCTCGAACTCGTCGAAGCCCAGGCGCAGCATATGCGGCAGTTGGTCGACCAGTACCTGGCCCGTGGCGCGAACGGCACCTTCGAAATGGTAGCGGCCGCGCAGCAGTTCTCCCTTGGAGAAGGAGCGGCCGTCGCTGAAGGCCGGAAAGGCCAGCGCCACCAGCGACAGCTGGTCGAGCAGGTCGGCGATCTTCTCGAGCTGATCACCCGGCTGCAGCAAGACGCCGAGCCGTTCCTTGGCCGAGCGGCGCACCTCCGGATCGAGATCGAGGAAGACTTGCAACGGCAGGATAAAGCGGCCGTTGCCGGACAGCGCATCGGCGCTTTCGGCATGCGTCCACTCATCCTCCTGAAAACCCGCAGGGGTCCAGAGCCGGGTCTCCGGTGTCGTCGGTCCAGTCATCAAAAAGTTCCTAAACAGTCAAACGAACCAAGGATGTGTTGAGATTCAGGTCAGGCTGCGCCGAAAATGGCGGCTTCCGAGAACCGGAGCGGAGCGTACTTGAAGTACGTGAGCACCGGAAGCGCAGGAAGCCGCCGTTTGCAGGCCAGCCCCACCTGAATATCAGCATATCCTAAAGGGATGCGTCGGTCAGCGACTTCTCCAGCCCCGACAGGTGAATGCCGCACTCGGTCTTGGCATGACCGGCCCAGCGGCCGCTGCGCGCGTCCTCGCCCGGCTGCACCGGCTGCGTGCACGGGAAGCAGCCGATCGACAGATAGCCATAAGCGACCAGCGGATTTTCGCGCAGCGCATGCGCGCGCATATAGTCGGCCTGGTCCGATGTCGTCCAATGCGCCAGCGGATTGATGCGGATACGCGGCCCGACCGCCTCGAACACCGGCAGCGCTGCCCGCGTCGCGGCCTGAAAACGCTTGCGGCCAGTGAGCCAGGCACGAAATGGCGCGACACCGCGCGCCAGCGGCTCCACCTTGCGCACGTCGCAGCAGGCATCGGTATCGCTTTGGTGCAGATTGCCCGTCGGATCGATCCGTTCGAGTGCTGCTTCCTCGGGTTTGATCACCCTTATGTTGGTCAGCCCGAAATCGGCGGCAAGCGCATCGCGATAGCCGAGCGTCTCCTCGAAATGCTTGCCGGTGTCGAGGAAGATGACCGGCAGCGTCCGGTCGATCTTGGCGATCATGTGCAGCAGCACGGCCGAATCCGCGCCGAACGACGACACCGCCGCGATCTCGTCGAGGAACAGTTCGCGGGCCGAGCGTTCGATGATCTCGAGCGGCTTCAGATGACCATAGAGCGCATCGAGCCCTGCCGCTTTGGCGGCGATGCCGTCATCGACGTCTCCAATACGGTCAAGCGGCCTTGGCTTCGCCAGCATAGAGCGCCTCCTTGAACGGCGCGGGACCGACTCGGCGGTAGGCGTCGATGAATTTCTCTTGTGGGTCGAGCCGAAGGCCGAGATAGGTCTCGACGATCTGTTCGATGGCGTCGGTGATCTCTTCCGAAGAGAAGCCGCGGCCGATGATCTCGCCGACCGAGGTGTTCTCGTCGGCCGAGCCGCCCAGCGTCACCTGATAGAGTTCGGAGCCCTTCTTCTCGACGCCGAGGATGCCGATGTGGCCGACATGGTGATGACCGCAGGCGTTGATGCAGCCGGAGATCTTCAGCTTCAGTTCGCCGATCTCGCGCTGCCGCTCAAGCGAGGCGAAGCGGCGCGAGATTTCCTGCGCGATTGGGATCGAGCGCGCCGTGGCCAGCGCGCAGTAGTCGAGGCCCGGGCAAGCGATGATGTCCGATATCAGGTTGGAATTGGCCGTGGCCAGGCCGATGCCGACCAGCGCATCATAGACCGCCTTGAGGTCGGCGCGGGCCACATGCGGCAGGATCAGGTTCTGCTCATGGCTGACACGCAGCTCGTCAAAGCCATATGTCTCGGCGATGTCGGCAATTGCGTCCATCTGGCTGTCCGAGGCGTCGCCGGGCACCTCGCCGATGCCCTTCAGCGAGATCGTCACCGCCGCATAATCGGGATGGCGGTGCGTCACGACATTCTGGTCGAGCCACTCCGAGAACCCCTTGGAATCGAGCCGCGCCAGCTTGACCGCCTGGTCGCCTTCCAGCCGCTCAGCGAGTGCCGGTGGCGCGAAATAGGCCTCGATGGCGCGGATATCGGCTTCCGGCAGCTTCAGCTGGGCGTCTTTCAACTCTTGCCACTCGGCCTCGATTTGGCGGGTGATCTCCTCGACGCCGGTCTCATGGACGAGGATCTTGATGCGCGCCTTGTACTTGTTGTCGCGGCGGCCATAGAGGTTGTAAACGCGCAGGATCGCCGTGCAGTAGGACAAAAGGGC
>NZ_RZPW01000424.1:0-5403 GCF_003998455.1 Mesorhizobium sp. M7A.F.Ca.CA.001.08.2.1
TAATCAAGCTGCCGAACCGGGGTGCGGGTCAAATCCGCGCCCCGGTTTCACCGCAGGCCGCAATGGCGGCTGCGTTAGAATTTCCCTTGGGGTGGGTGCATGTCGTCCTTGCTCGTACTGGCCATCGTCGTTGCCGTCGGCCTGGTTGCCTTTTTCATCGGCCGGCAGCGTGCCGCGGCCCAGGACAATGGCAAGGTCAAGCCGCATTCGCGTGCCCACTATCACGGCTGGTGGGCCTTCCTGCTCGCCGTCCTGCCTGCTCTTTTGCTGCTTGCCGTCTGGGCCGTCGGTTCTTCGGTCTATCTTGACCGGCACATCCACGCTGCCTTGCCCGAGCGTACCGTCGACAGCAAGGTTGCCAGCGAGGCACTGGATGTCAGCCTGGTAAAGAGCCTCGCCAGGGGCCTGCGCAAACTCGATGCTGGCACACTGGCCGCAATGCCGGCCAGCTTTGCCGAGTTGCAGCCGCTGCTCGCCGCCAAGGGCGTGGCACTGGCGAGCGACACACAGGATTACATGATCCCGATCGCCGTCGAGGCGAACAAGGTCCAGGACCGGCTCAGCCTGTTCGGTGCCATTGTCATTCTCGCTTCCTCGATCGCCGGCGCCTTCTATGCGCTCAGGCAGATCGAGCCGCGCGCCAGGGCGCGCAACAATGTCGAGCGGTTGATGCTGTGGGGGCTGCTTGCCGCCTCCACCATCGCCATCCTGACCACCGTCGGCATCGTGCTTTCGATGCTGTTCCAGACGATCACCTTCTTCGAGAGCGTCTCGCCGATGAGTTTCTTCTTCGGCACGGTCTGGGATCCGCGTTTTGCCGCTGCCGGTTCGGGCGGCAGCCAGGGCCAGTTCGGCCTGATCCCGCTTCTTGCCGGCACGCTCTATATCGCCGCCGTCGCGCTGCTGGTTGCGGTGCCGGTCGGGATGATGTCGGCTGTCTACATGGCCGAATACGCAACGCCCAGGGTGCGCTCGGTGGTCAAGCCGGCGCTTGAACTGCTGGCCGGCATACCGACCATCGTCTACGGCATCTTCGCCGTCGTCACGCTTGGGCCGTTCCTGCGCGACCTGTCCGCGGCGCTGACCGGCGGCTCGCCATTCATCCAGGGCCAGAGCATCTTCACCGCCGGCCTGGTCATGGGCGTCATGCTGATCCCGGTCGTCTCCTCTCTCTCAGACGACATCATAACCGCGGTGCCGCGCGCCATGCGCGACGGGTCGCTCGGCCTCGGCGCGACCCGCTCCGAGACGATCAAGCGGGTGATCCTGCCGGCTGCACTGCCCGGCATCGTCGGCGCCATCCTGCTGACTGCCTCGCGCGCCATCGGCGAAACGATGATTGTCGTGCTGGCGGCGGGCGTCGCCGCCAACCTCACCATCAACCCGTTCGAGGCGATGACGACCATCACCGTCAAGATCGTCAACCAGCTCACCGGCGACCTCGAGTTCAATTCGCCGCAGACGCTGGTCGCCTTCGCGCTCGGGCTGACGCTGTTCACGCTGACGCTGGTGATGAACATCGTCGCGCTCTACATCGTGCGCAAATATCGGGAGCAGTACGAATGACCGACATTCCCATGGAGACGATGGTCAGGCCGGCGGCCCATCCGCGCCGCGACATCGGCCTGAAGGCCCGTTACGCCGCCGAACGCCGTTTCCGCATCTATGGCGTCGTGGCGATTTCCGTAGGCCTGGCGTTCCTGGCAATCATGCTGATCACCATCGTCTCGAAAGGCTACACCGCCTTCTGGCAGACGACGGTATCGCTGCCGATCTCGTTCGACGAGAAAGTGATCGATCCTTCCGGCAAGCGTGCAACCGATCCGAGCGTTCTGATCAAGGCGAATTATCCCAAGCTCGCCGAAAACGCGCTGGTGGCCAAGCTCGGCATCTCTCCTGATGACAAGCCGATGATCCAGAAGCTCAAGGGCTTCCTTTCGGAAGGCGCCCGCGTCCAGTTGCGCGACATCGTTGCCGCCGATCCCTCGGTGATCGGCACGACACGCGACGTCAACATCCTCGCCGCCGCCAATCTCGACTCCGCTTTCAAGGGCCAGATCGACCTCAGTGTCGAGGAAGCGCGACGCAAGGTCTCGGACCAGCAGATCACCTGGATGAACAAGCTCAAGGCCGAGGGCGCGATGGCCGAGCACTTCAACAGCGGCCTGTTCACCTACGGCGCCTCCAGCCGCCCGGAAACCTCGGGCATGGGCGTGGCGATCATCGGCTCGTTTTATATGATGGTGATCGTGCTGCTGCTCGCGCTGCCGATCGGCGTCGCCGCCTCCATCTATCTGGAGGAGTTCGCCAAGAAGAACCGTTTCACCGACCTTATCGAGGTCAACATCAACAATCTGGCCGCAGTGCCGTCAATCGTCTTCGGCTTGCTCGGCCTCGCGGTGTTTATCAATTTCCTGGGCATGCCGCGCTCCGCCGCTTTCGTCGGTGGCCTGGTGCTGACGCTGATGACGCTGCCGACGATCATCATCGCGACGCGCGCCGCGCTTGCCGCGGTGCCGCCGTCGATCCGCTCGGCAGCTCTCGGTCTTGGCGCCTCCAAGATGCAGATGGTGTTCCAGCACATCCTGCCGCTTGCCGCGCCCGGCATCCTCACCGGCACCATCATCGGTCTTGCGCGCGCGCTCGGCGAAACCGCGCCGCTGCTGTTGATCGGCATGGTCGCCTTCGTCGCCGATCCACCGACGACGCCTTTCGATCCGGCCACCGCGCTGCCGGTGCAGATCTATATGTGGGCGAACGAGGCCGAACGCGCCTTCGTCGAGCGCATGTCCGGCGCCATCATCATCCTGCTCGTCTTCCTCATGGCCATGAACATCACCGCGATCGTGCTTCGGCGTCGGTTCGAGCGGCGCTGGTAGAAAAAAGGCATTTTGGTATGAACATCATGACCGAACAGTCCCTTGAAAACGCAGTGGGCGACAAGATGAAGTCGAACGAAGTGATAAAAATGCGCGGCGACAAGGTCGGCGTGTTCTACGGCGAGAAGCAGGCGCTGTTCGACGTCGATCTCGACGTCCGCCTGAACCAGGTGACGGCGCTGATCGGCCCCTCCGGCTGCGGCAAGTCCACCTTCCTGCGCTGCCTCAACCGCATGAACGACACCATCGATTCAGCACGGGTAACCGGCAAGATCACGCTCGACGAAGAGGACATCTACGACAAGAACATCGATGTCGTCGAACTCAGGGCGCGCGTCGGCATGGTGTTCCAGAAACCCAATCCGTTCCCAAAGTCGATCTACGAGAACGTCGCCTATGGTCCGCGCATCCACGGATTGGCCAAGCGCAAGGCCGACATGGATCAGATCGTCGAGTCCAGCCTGAAGAAGGCGGCGATCTGGAACGAGGTCAAGGACCGTTTGCAGGAACCTGGCACGGGTCTTTCCGGTGGCCAGCAGCAGCGCCTGTGCATTGCACGCGCCATCGCCGTGTCACCCGAGGTGATCCTGATGGACGAACCGTGTTCGGCGCTCGACCCGATCGCCACCGCTCGCGTCGAGGAACTTATCGACGAACTGCGTCAGAACTATACGATCGTCATCGTCACCCATTCGATGCAGCAGGCAGCGCGCGTGTCGCAGCGCACCGCGATGTTCCATCTTGGCTATCTGGTCGAGGAGGGCGCCACCGACAAGATGTTCACCACCCCCGACGACAAACGCACCCAGGACTACATCACCGGCCGGTTCGGCTGATCTCTGGCATATGAGGGACGAAGATCATGGGTGAACATACCGTCGCATCTTTCGATGAGGATCTGGAGCAGATCAGCCAGCTGATCCGCGACATGGGCGATCTCGCCCGCTCGATGGTCGGTGGCTCGACCAGGGCTTTGCTCAATTCGGACAATGCGCTGGCGCAGCGGGTGGTTTCCGACGACGCCATCATGGATGCACGCCAGCGCGAGCTGGACGATCGTGCCATCACGCTGATCGCCAAGCGCCAGCCAATGGCCAACGATCTGCGTGCGGTAGTCGGTTCGATCCGCATGGCCGGCGACCTCGAGCGCATCGGCGACCTTGCCAAGAACATCGCCAAGCGCGTCGGCACTGTCGGGCTGAGCGTCACGCCGCACGACCTTTCGCATTCGATCGACGCGATGGCGCAGCTGGTGCTGATCCAGGTGCAGGGGGTCGTCGACGAGTATGCCGCCGCTGACGCGGCAGCGCTTGCCACGCTCCGAAACAATGATGAACGCATCGACGTCAAATACACATCGGTGTTCCGCGAACTTCTGACCTACATGATGGAAGATCCGCGCAACATCACGGCGTGCACGCACCTGTTGTTTTGCGCCAAGAACCTCGAGCGGATCGGCGACCACGTGACCAACATCGCCGAAAATGCCTATTATGTTTTGACCGGCACGCAGTTGCCAGCCAATCGTCCGAAGCAGGACGAGACGGCAATGTCCGCGCCAGCGGCATGACAGGGGTGACCAGCCGATGATCGCGCCACGCATCATGGTGGTGGAGGATGAGGAGCCGCTAGGCGTGCTGCTCCGCTACAATCTCGAATCCGAAGGTTACCAGGTCGAGGTGGTGACGCGCGGCGACGAGGCCGAAATCCGGCTGCAGGAGAACGTTCCAGACCTTCTGGTGCTCGACTGGATGGTGCCTGCGGTTTCCGGTATCGAACTCTGCCGCCGGCTAAGGATGCGTCCCGAGACCGAGCGGCTGCCGATCATCATGCTGACCGCGCGAGGCGAGGAAAGCGACCGCGTGCGCGGCCTCTCGACCGGTGCCGACGACTATCTGGTCAAGCCTTTCTCGACGCCGGAGTTCATGGCCAGGGTCAAGGCGCTGCTGCGCCGGGCCAAGCCGGAAGTGCTGTCCAGCGTGCTCAAGGTCGGCGATATCGTGCTCGATCGCGAATCGCACCGTGTCTATCGCAAGAAGAGCGAGATCCGGCTCGGGCCGACGGAATTCCGCCTGCTTGAATTCATGATGCGCCATCCAGGCCGCGTGTTCTCGCGCAGCCAACTGCTCGACAATGTCTGGGGCGAGACGATCTACATCGACGAACGCACGGTCGATGTGCATGTCGGCCGGCTGCGCAAGGCGGTCAACAACGGCCGTATGCCCGATGTCATCCGCACCATCCGTGGGGCGGGTTACGCCATTCGCGAGGACTGAACTCCCTCGTTTGAACTTACGCCACGTTCTTGCCGCCGAGACCGGATCTCGCCTGCACGCCCGGCGCAAAAATCTCCTGATCGACGAAGATCAGCGCCCGCATGGCGCAGCCTTCGCGGATCAGCGGCAGTTCGTTCGGCTCGGTGTCGAAGGAAATCGACTTGGAATGCTGGCCGCCGGCGGTCTGGGCAATCGCTTGCCGCAATGCCGGCTCGATCAGGTCGAAGGCGGCGCCGGTCGCCATGGTC
>NZ_RZPW01000425.1:0-5338 GCF_003998455.1 Mesorhizobium sp. M7A.F.Ca.CA.001.08.2.1
CGTATCAATGGCTTTTCTTCGAACAATACAGCCACGAGCCCTACATCGCCGTGCGCAAGGCGCTGCTGACCTTTCCCGAACGTGCTGGGGATGCGACCCCGGAGCGGCTGGCGGTGACGCTGGAGCGCGGCAACAAGGCGCTCGGCGTGATGAACAGGCATCTGGAAAACAATGCCTTCTTCGCCGGCAGCGCGCTCAGCGTCGCCGACATCGCGCTCTATGCCTATACGCATACGGCGGAGCAGGGCGGTTTCCAGCTCGACGCCTATCCGGCGGTGTCGGCATGGCTTGGCCGCGTGGAAGCGGATCCGGGGCATGTGCCGATCGAGTGGGTGGGGTAGCCTTCTCCTCCTGAAGGAGGGGCTATTTCAACAAATGGTCGTAGTCGGCGTGGGTGCCGACCCAGAACCAGATCACATCTTCATTGTTGCGTATGGCAACAGCCCGATAGTTTTCGTCAACTCGCGCCGACCAATAGCGACCGACCTGTTTGAAATGCAGTGAGGGATGAAAAGGATCGAACGCAGTCGGGCAAAACGCCTGTCCGCCTTTGCTCTGATTGACGATGGCAGTTTTTCATAAGCCTCCCAGAACGATGGAGAGGCGACGTGGTTCACAGCCGCGTCCGACCAGCGCGATGGTCAGCCAGCGCCTGTTCGGCAAGCCTGTCCAAACGGCCCGTCTTCGCGTCGGCTTCCATCTGCCGGTCCCACATATCTGCCTGGAGCGCCTCGAACCAGGCGGCAAACGCCTTCAGTTCCTCGGGGCTCAGTTCGGCGACGGATTTTTCGATCTGCTCAAGTTTGGTCATGGCCGAATGGTACCACTACTGGGCTAAAAGTACCACAAGTTGGAACCATAGTGCGGGCTGCGCCACCTAACCCAGACAGCAAAAAAGGCGGGATAAATCCCGCCTTCCCATGCTTGGTAGCCTGATCGGGAGCGTCCGGTCCGGGCTGGCAGCTATCTGCTGATCCAGCTTGTCGGGTCTTTCCGCTCCAGCGCGCTTCTCGCGCGACTGTCAGTACATCCGTGACTTGCCGCGCGCCCCGAACTCTCGCCCGGCGCGCGCTATCGCAAAATCAGGCTGCCTTGCTCAGAGATCCAGCGGACGACTTGCCAGTGCGGCGGTCCTGCTCGATCTCGAAGTTGATCTTCTGGCCTTCGACCAGGGTCGACAGTCCAGCACGCTCGACAGCGGAGATGTGGACGAATACGTCCGCGCCGCCCGCGTCAGGCTGAATGAAGCCGAAGCCCTTGGTGGCGTTGAACCACTTGACCGTTCCAGTTGCCATTTAGATAGTCCTTCACATTTGCTTTAGATTGACCGGACCGAGGTCCAGCCGGTGTGCATCGAGATTTTGGAGATAGACGTCAGCAAACGCGATTATCGCGAGGCCCGGATCGATCGGCCGAAATATCAATGGAAGGCATATAGGCTGCTTTCGCACAAAAAACAAGACTGTGTGAGAAAGCCGTGATCAGGGCGCTGCCCAATGGCCGCCCCAATCGCGTGAGAGCGTCACGACGGATCGCGACGTCCCTGGGCGGCGGATCAGGGAGAGGACCATGAAAACCATTCTGCTTGCCGCCTGCCTGACGCTTGTCGCCGCTCAGGCTCAGGCGATCTCGCGCTACGACCCGACGCGTATGAGCTGCGGCAAGGTTCAGGCGACGATCGCCCGGCAGGGGGCGGTCATCCTGCGCTACCAGTCGAAGCGAGTGCCGGGACTGTCGCTCTACGACCGCTATGTGCAGAGCCAGCGATTCTGCAGCATGGGCGAGGTGAGGACACGAGCCTACGTGCCGAGCGCCGACACAAAGTCCTGCCCGGTCTACAACTGCAAGCGGCCGGACAACGACCGGCATTTCCGCCGGCGGTTCTTCCATAACAACTAGCGCTTGTCGACCGGCAGCCATTGCTCTCAATCCCGGATATGCTCCGTGAGCATGGATACGAATTGCGTCACCTTTTGCGGGCGAAAGCGCGCCGCCGGATAGACCACGTGAATGCCGCCGGAGGGCAGCGCCCAGTCGGGGAGCACGTGGACGAGGCGCCCCTGCGATAGATAGTCGACGACCAGATAGTCCGGCAGAACTGCCAGTCCGCCGCCGGCGAGCGTCGCTTCCAGTACGGCGGGCGTCGAGTTGATGGAGAACGCCTCGCGCAGGGTGATGGTGCGCGGCTCGGAATCGCCTCGGGTGAAGTTCCAGGTGAACGGCTTGCGAAGCACGGCATTGGCAACGAGCGGCAAGGAAGAAAGATCTTCCGGCTTGTCCACCCTGATCCCGGCCGCGAAATCCCGCGACGCGACCAGGATTTGCCGGAAGGTGCCGATGCGTCGCGCCTGCTGGCTGGAGTCATCCAGCCAGCCAACCCGGATGGACAGGTCGATCTTGTTGCCGATCAAGTCAATTATGGCATCGGAAATGACCAGTTCGACGCCGCAGGCCGGAAATCTCTGGCGAAAGCGGGCGGCGATCGGGGCCAGCACGATCGCGCCATAGTCATTGGACGCGGAAACACGCAGCACACCGGCCACCTCGGCGTTGGCCTCGCCAACCTCGGCGACCGCTTCTTCGACATCCCGCAGGATCAGAACGCAGCGTGCATGCAGAAGACGGCCTGCTTCCGTCGGCTCGACCCTTCGCGTCGTGCGCACGAGAAGCGTGGTCCGCAGCTCAGCCTCGAGGCGAGCGACTTGTTGGCTGACGACTGTTTTCGTGATGCCAAGCCGCTCGGCCGCGCGGGTAAAGGAACCTGCGTCGACCACGGTGGCAAAATAGGCGAGGCGATTGAGGTTTATCGATTCCACCACGAAGGCTCATTGTAAGCTTTCAACATACAGTTTGTATTATTACGGCCAATTTATTGATTAATCCAGAGGGCTTACCGTGCCGTCTACCGTCCGCCCTGCGGGCCCGTAGCCGCACCCGATCCCCTTTCATTCAACGGAGATATTCCATGTTCACGAGGAGACAGATCATGAAGACCTCATTGGCCCTCGGCGCAACCGCCGTTTTCGCGCCCATCGACAGCGGCCAGGCCGCCGGCGCCAAGCTTGGCTGGAAACACTTCCCGGCGGGTCCAAACGGCTTCTTCCGTGCGCCGGTGCTGCTGTCGGGGCCGAGCGAAGCCCTGTTGATCGACGGCGGCTTCACCTATCCGGACGGCAAGGCGCTCGCCGATGCCATCAAGGCCACCGGCAAGAAGCTGACCACCATCTATGTCACTCAGTCTGATCCCGATTACTACTTCGGCCTGAAGCCGGTGCGGGACGCCTTCCCTGAGGCAAAAGTCATCGCTGCCTCCGCCACGCTGGAAGCCATCAAGGGCAATGTGGAGAAGAAGCTCGCCGTCTGGGGTCCGCAACTGAAGGAAAATGGCCCGCAGGCGCTTTCCGACATCGTCCTCCCCGAGGCATTCGACGGCGCAACGCTGACGGTCGATGGCGAGACTGTAGAGATCGTCAATGCGGAAGAAGGATTGGCCAACCGCCGCTATCTGTTCGTGCCGTCACTCAATGCCGTTTTCGGCGGGGTGATGATCTTCTCGGGCGTTCACGTCTGGACCGCCGACACGCAGACCAGGGAAAGCCGCGCCGCCTGGATCAAGACGCTGGACGCGATTGCCGCCCGCAAGCCCGCTGTCGTGGTGCCCGGCCACATGGCCCCCGATGCCGCGATCGGTCCTTCGGCGGTGGAGTTCACCAAGTCCTATCTCCTCACCTTCGAGGAAGAACTGGACAAGGCGGCAGACAGCGCCGCGTTGAAGGCCGCCATGGAGACCCGCTTCCCCGGCCTCGGTATGGGCGTCGCCCTCGATGTCGGATCCAAGGTCGCCAAGGGCGAGATGAAGTGGGGCTGATATGGCGACGAACCTCGATTTGATCCGTGGAACCTACGAGGGAACTTCCGAGGAGAACGGCCGCAATCTGCTGGCCGTTCTTTCCGCCGACATCGAATGGACCGAGGCGGAAGGATTCCCCTATGCCGGCACCTATGTCGGCATCGAGGCCCTGATGCAGGGGGTCTTCAAGCGGCTCGGCTCGGAGTGGATCGGATACCACGCCGACGTGCACAGCTTCATTGCCGATGGCGACCGGGTGGCGGCCTTCGGCGTGTATTCCGGTACATATAAGGCGACGGGAAAATCCATGACTGCCCCCTTCGCTCATCTCTACGAGCTGCGGGACGGCAAGATCATCCGCATGCGGCAGTATGTCGATACGGTGCTCGTTGCGCGCGCACTGGCCTGACACCGAAGCAACCGAGGGAGACATCCGTGCTGCAACTTAAATCCTTCGCGGCGGCCGCTTTCGCGGTCGCGGCCCTCACGGCCGCGGCGCATGCGGGAAACACCAAGCCGGTCAAGCAGGTGCTGCAACAGCATGAATTGACTCAAAAAAACAGGACGCTTGTCCTGAAAGCCTATCAGGCGCTGTTCGGCGACCATGACCTTACCGCGCTGGACCGCTATTGGGCCGAGGCTTACATTCAGCATAACCCGACGATGACGGATGGCCGAGACTCGGTCAAAAAGCTTCTCGAAAGCATGGGTGTCGCCAATTGGCCAAAACAAAAAGTCGACTTCAAGCGGGTGATCGCCGAAGGCGACCTCGTCATGACCCAGGTCGTTCAACCGAAGGCAGGCAACATGCCGGAGACGGTCATCGTGGACATTTTTCGCGTTGAAAACGGCAAGATCGCCGAGCATTGGGACGTGATGCAGCCGGTGCCCGCCAACCCGGTCAATAAGCGACCGATGTACTGATCCAGGCCTTCTGCCAGCGCCGGCCGCCGCTCAAAACCCGAACGATACCTGCGCCGGGGGCGGCGGGCCGACGCGCACGCCTTCCATGGCCAGCATCTTCTCCTTGGTGACCGAGCCGCCCGGCGCCGAGAAGCCGCCGATCTTGCCGCCGGCGGCAAGGATGCGATGGCAAGGGATGACCAGCGGCACCGGATTGGCGCCAAGGGCGGCCCCGGTTTCGCGGGCGAGCCCGGCATGGCCGGCGGTCTTGGCCAGCTCACCATAGGTGGTGGTTTCGCCGAAGGAGAGTTTTCGCGCCGCGTCGTAAATGGCGAGGCGGAAATCGTCGACGCCGTCGAGATCGACCGGTACGGCGGAGAAATCGACATCCTCGCCCGCCGCATAGGCCTTGATCGCTGCGATCAGCTCGACCACCCATGGCGGCTGCGCCGTGGAAGCGGAAACGCCACCGTGACGCAGCAGGCGCCGTTCCACCGCTTCGCGGCTGCGTTCGGGCAGGCAGAGCCGGATCAGGCCCTTTTCGCTCCAGGCAATGCCCATGAAACCGATCACTGTTTCTAACAC
>NZ_RZPW01000426.1:0-5398 GCF_003998455.1 Mesorhizobium sp. M7A.F.Ca.CA.001.08.2.1
GCCTGGGACTTCACATGGGCGATATAACTGCGCACGTCGCCGGCCGGCTCGCTATAGGCCTTGCCGAGCTTCTTCTCGATCGCCGCCACATAGTCCTTCGCCCATGTGGGCAAGGCATAGTCGATGACGGCCAGAAATTCGAGCGTCGCCGCCAGCCGGATATCGGCGATCGACGGATGCTTGCCGCCGATGAACGGCTTGCCGTCCCTGAAGAAGCTGTGAAACACTTCGAGCGGCTCGGCGATCGCGGTCATCGCCGCCTTCTGGGCTTCGGACTTCTTGTCGGGATGGGCGTCGCTGTGGCCGACCTCGCCGGCATAGTGCGGGAAGCCGAGCGCCGGATAGGTGGCGCGCGCCACATAGGGGTAGAGCGTGCCGATCAGGTAGAACATCGCACTGTCGACCATCGCCCGCTTGGCCGGCGCCTTCGGATAGAATTTCTCCAACCCGTGCTTGTTGGCGAGATACTGCATGATAGCGCAGCTTTCCCACAGCACGCCTCTGGGCAGGCCCTTGTCCTCGATCATCGGTGTCAAATGGGCGGGATTTCGCGCCATGAACTCCGGCGAACGGGTGTGGCCCCAGGCATCGGTCTCGGCGTGGTCGAAACCCGCCGCGCGCGCAAACACCCGCACGGTCATGTTGTTGACGCTGGGCTTCAGCATGCTGAGCTTCAGCGCCGGCTTCTTGGCCGGCTTGGCCTTGGCCCTGGGCGCGGCTTTTGCCGTCGCCTTCACCGCAGGCTTGGCGGCCGCCTTGGCTTTTGGCTTTGCCGCAGCTTTCGCCGCCGGCTTGGCGGCAGCTTTGACCGCGGATTTCCCGGCAGTCTTCGTCGCTGTCTTGGCCATCTTGTTCCTCCCTCTGGTCTGTTCAGTATGGGTTCTTCGGCGCCCGATCGTCCGACAGGGTGGCACGGGAACGCTCTACGAGCGTCTGGATCGCATCGGCGAGATGCACTTCGGCGATGTTGTAGTCGCCGCGCCCGACCCGCAACCTGTGCGCTTCCATCAGCACATCCGCATGGGTGAAGCCCGCCGGCGGTTCGAAGCGGTAGGACGCCAACTCGATCAGCAAGCCGAGCGGATCCTCGAAATAGATCGAATCCATGAAACCGCGATCCTTGACGCCGCTGTGCTTGATGCCGCGCTCGTCAAGCCGGGAGACCGCCTGCAGGAAGGTGACGCGCGACACCGAAAAGGCGATGTGGTGAACACAGCCCGGATCGGTCGGCGTGCGCCGCTTCTCCGGCGTCCGGCTCTCGTCGGTGAAGATAGTGATCAGCCGGCCGTCGCCGGGATCGAAATAGAGGTGGCTTTCCCTCGGCTTGTCGAGATTGGGCTGTTCGAAGATGAACGGCATGCCGAGCACGCCTTCCCAGAAATCGATAGAGGTCTGGCGCCCGGCGCCGACCAGCGTGATGTGATGGACGCCCTGCGATTGCAGCTTCTGCATTGGCCTTCCTCCCCCATGGATCAACTGGCCTTACGGACAGCGCGGCGTTCTGCGCGCCGCTGGAGCCGTACCCCAGGATCCATGATGTGATGCTAATGCAAACAGCTCCGCGGCGCCAGAAGCGACGAACGCGGTGACGCAACGGATAAAGCCGACTGATGGAAAGTGCGCCGTCCGCACTTCCGATGCCCGGCATCGGAAGCACGTACGCGCTGCGCTTTGGAGGCTGAGATCGGCGAATCCGGCCGATAGCCGACCGAATTGATGTACCGACTTACGAGCCGCTGCTGTTGACCGTAGTGCCGACGGTCGTGAAGATCCCGTTGAGCGAATTGCCAACCGCCCCGGCGCCGGTGATGATCGCGAGCGCGATGAGAGCCGCGATCAAGCCATACTCGATCGCGGTCGCGCCAGACTCGTCCCAAGCGAAACGACAAGCTATTTTCTGCATTTCAACCTCCTACAGCTACTAAAGCGAAAACTAATATTCGCCGTGAGTTGCGGGGACGTTAAGGTTCTCGGTTTCGCGTCCGTTAACATTTGCCAGACGAATGAAATAAAGGCCGGGTTGGTTGGTGCCACTGGGAGTTTTTAAGGCTGCGGCTACCTGTGCAGAGCGGGTTTCCCGGACGCCACAGTATCGAGGCTCCGCGACTTCAGAAACGAAATCGACGGCATCCTGCAAAGTTGTCGAAAAACTTGGTACGCCCAAGGGGAATCGAACCCCTGTTCCCGCCGTGAGAGGGCGGTGTCCTGACCGCTAGACGATGGGCGCGTTCAAGAACCGGCGATATAGGCTGAGCGCTGGGAAAAAGCAACTGGGGTTAGGCCGCTTTCCCCGGTCGAGGAAAAGCCGGCCGTCAGCCTATCGTTTCGGTTCGATCAGATCCCAGAGATTGCCATGCAGATCGGCGAAAACCGCCACCGTGCCGTAGGGCTCGAAGCGCGGTGCTTCGCGGAATTCGACGCCTTTCTCCAGCATCGCCGCGTGGTCGCGGGCAAAGTCGTCGGTTTCCAGGAACAGGAAGACACGGCCGCCGGTCTGATTGCCGATACTTTTGCTTTGCGCCTCGTCGGAAGCCTCGGCCAGCAGCAGCCTGGCGCCCTGCCCGTTGGCCGGCGCCACTGTGACCCAGCGCTTGCCGCCGCCGAGATCGACATTTTCGACGAGCAGGAAACCCAGCCTCTCGACATACCAGGCGATCGCCTCGTCATAATTGGCGACGACCAGGGCGACCGTGGCGACGCGACGATGTTCGGCGAACCCGCTCATCCCCGAGGCTTGCTCATGGGCCTGCTGCCGTTCATCGTTGCGGCTCGGTCACTTGTTGCGGATCGCAAAGCGGCCGATGAGGCGTCGCTCGGTGATGTCGTAGACGAAGATCGTCCGGCTGCCGTCGGCAAGCTCGGCGTCGATCGAGACACGGTTGCCGGACAGCGACTGGCTGACCACCTTGGCCCCGACCGGCAGCACGATGTCGCCGCTGACCGGTTCGCCGGCGGGTGTCTGGATATCCCCGGCCAGCGGCGGGTTCGCCGGCGGTGCATTGCGCGCTTTGTAGACAAGGGCGCCAATCACCACCATAAGGGCGAGGAACAGCAGGCCGAGATTGATCCCGACGAAGCGGACGAGTTTCCTGCGCACCTTTTCGACCTCGGGGTCGAGCGGCTTATCCTGGTCTTCTTCGGCGATCGGGCTGGCCATGGCAAACAGTTCCGGAACGGTTTTTCAATGAGCGCTCATAACGAAGAGGCCCCTGAATTGATAGAGGCGGTACCGACCGTGCTGGTGGCGGATGCGGACGCGGCCGGTCAGCGCCTCGACCAGTGGCTGGCGGCAAGGCTTGGTCCGGACATGTCACGCAGCCGC
The DNA here is from genome assembly GCF_003998455.1 of Mesorhizobium sp. M7A.F.Ca.CA.001.08.2.1. Lineage (NCBI taxonomy): Bacteria > Pseudomonadati > Pseudomonadota > Alphaproteobacteria > Hyphomicrobiales > Phyllobacteriaceae > Mesorhizobium > Mesorhizobium sp. M7A.F.Ca.CA.001.08.2.1. The sequence goes on from NZ_RZPW01000426.1 coordinate 3,323, forward strand.
GTGCAGATGCTGATCAGGCAGGGCGCGGTCTCGGTCGACGGCAAGCCTGTCGATGAGACCAAGCGCAAGATGGCGCCGGGCGAAAGCGTGTCGGTTACCATGCCGGAGCCGGAGCCGGCGGAGCCGCAGGGCGAGAACATCGCACTCGATGTGCTTTATGAGGACGACGAGCTGATTGTCATCAACAAGCCGGCCGGGCTTGTCGTGCATCCCGGAGCGGGCAACTGGACCGGTACGCTGGTCAACGCGCTGATCCATCATTGCGGCGACAGCCTTTCCGGCATTGGCGGCGTGCGGCGGCCAGGCATCGTCCACCGCCTCGACAAGGAGACCAGCGGCGTCATGGTGGTCGCCAAGACTGACCGCGCCCACAAGTCACTCTCCGAGGCTTTCGCCGATCACGGCCTCACCGGCGATCTCGAACGTGCCTATCTGGCGCTGGTCTGGGGCATACCGCAGAGGCCGACCGGAAGGGTCGACGCGCCGCTCGGCCGCGCCGCCGACCGCGTGCGCCGTGCCGTGGTGCCGGAAGGACGCGACGACGCCCGCCATGCGGTCACCCACTTTGCCGTGCAGGAGCGCTTCGGCGAGAGCCAACAGGAGTTTGCCACGGCCAGCATGGTCGAATGCCGGCTGGAGACCGGCCGCACCCACCAGATCCGTGTCCACATGGCGCATATCGGTCATCCGGTGATCGGCGACCCCGATTATGGCCAGGCCTTCCGCACCAAGGCCAACCGGCTGCCGGAACCGCTGAAAAGCCAGGTCAAGGCATTTCCCCGGCAAGCTTTGCATGCCTGGCTCCTTGCATTTCGCCACCCCACTACCCATTTAACGATGAGGTTCGAGGCGCCGTTACCGAGGGACATGGAGGAACTCGTCGGCGGTTTTCGCAAATTCTGAACCCGTCACCGACAAACCATCAAAAAACCTGACTGACATTGTTCACTTCACCGTGACACACTGTTTCGTGTTGAACAAATGCCTGTCTTTTCTGGTTTTGTTCCTGTATAAGATCCGATGTCGCGGGCGAGCCTTTTGGTGCTCGCGTCACATGCCCGCCGCGTTTCGGGGGCATCACTCCAATAGAGAGGGGGCGCTATCATGGCCCAGTCACTACCCAGTATCGTTTCCGGCGAAGGCGGCCTCAGCCGCTACCTGGAAGAAATCCGCCGCTTTCCCATGCTGCAGCCGCAGGAAGAGTACATGCTCGCCAAGCGTTATGCCGAGCATGAAGACACCTCCGCTGCGCACAAGCTCGTCACCAGCCATCTCAGGCTCGTCGCCAAGATCGCCATGGGCTATCGCGGCTATGGCCTGCCGATCGGCGAAGTGATCTCGGAAGGCAATGTCGGCCTGATGCAGGCCGTCAAGAAATTCGAACCCGAGCGCGGCTTCCGCCTCGCGACCTATGCCATGTGGTGGATCAAGGCCTCGATCCAGGAGTACATCCTGCGCTCGTGGAGCCTGGTCAAGATGGGCACGACCGCCAACCAGAAGCGCCTGTTCTTCAACCTGCGCAAGGTGAAGGGCAAGATCCAGGCGCTCGACGACGGCGACTTGAAGCCCGACCAGATCGCCGAGATCGCCACCAGGCTGAACGTTTCCGAAGCCGAAGTGGTGTCGATGAACCGCCGCCTGTCGGGCGATGCCTCGCTCAATGCCCCGATCCGGGCGAGCGAAGGTGAGTCCGGCGAGTGGCAGGACTGGCTGGTCGACGACCACGAAAGCCAGGAAGAGATGCTGATCGAGCAGGACGAGCTGGAAAACCGGCGCGGCATGCTGTCGGGCGCTCTTGCCGTGCTCAACGAGCGCGAGCGGCGCATCTTCGAGGCCCGTCGCCTCGCCGAGGAGCCGCTGACGCTGGAAGAGCTTTCGTCCGAATTCGACATCAGCCGCGAGCGCGTGCGCCAGATCGAGGTGCGCGCCTTCGAGAAGGTGCAGGATGCGGTCAAGGCCGCCGCCAAGCGCCAGACCCAGGCGCTGCGCACCATTGAGGCGCAGCCCGCAGCCTAAAGCCGGCTAAAGGCAACAAGATCTAAAGGCGGCGCCAGGAAACTGGCGCCGCTTTTTTTC
>NZ_RZPW01000427.1:0-5398 GCF_003998455.1 Mesorhizobium sp. M7A.F.Ca.CA.001.08.2.1
GCCGCGCATCTCGCGCAGCGAGAAGCGGACAGCGAGCCTCAACGTCCGGGACAGCGGCATCAGGCCGTCACCTTGACCGGCGCCGGTGCCTCGATCCGGCCCGAGCGCATCGAAACCTGGCGCGAACAGCGTGCCGCGAGCGCCGGATCATGCGTCACCAGCACCAGCGTCATGCCGCGCTCGGCCGCCTTCGCAAACAGGAGGTCGGCGACCTGCCGCCCGGTCGCCTGGTCCAGATTGCCGGTCGGCTCGTCGGCGATCAGGATGCGCGGCGACGGCGCCAATGCGCGGGCGATCGCCACGCGCTGCTGCTCGCCGCCCGACAATTCGCCGGGATAGTGGGTGACGCGGTCGCTGAGGCCAACCGCCGCCAGCTCGCGCGCCGCCACCGCGAACGGATCGGAATGGCCGGCCAGTTCCAGCGGCACCGCGACATTTTCGAGCGCCGTCATGTTGGGAATGAGATGGAAGGACTGGAACACGATGCCAATGTTTCGGCCACGAAACGAAGCAATCTGGTCCTCGCTTTTGCCGTTGAGCAGCTCGCCGGCGATTCGGACCGTACCCGAATCGACCCTTTCCAGGCCTGCCAGGACCATCAGCAAGGTCGACTTGCCGGAACCCGAAGGTCCGACGATGCCGGTCGCCTCGCCGGTCGCCACATCGAGGCTCACCCCCTTCAGCACATGGACCGATGAAGCGCCCTCGCCAAGGGTCAGGGACACATCTTTCAGCGCGATGACGGCTTCTGTCAAAATGAAATCGTCCTATATCTGGGAATGAAGGCTCTGCTTGCCGGAAGCCGTCGACTGAAGAATTTCTAGCTCATATGGGGCCTGCCGCATGTCTTTCAAACGCAGTATTGCCGCAGGCTTCGTGGTTTTCCTCGCCATTTGCGGCGTCATGTCGTCGGCGCGTGCCGAGCCGTTCAAGATCGTCGGCTTCGGTGACAGCCTGATGGCGGGCTATGGCCTTGGACCCGACCAGGGCTTTACCGACAGGCTGCAGGCAGCGCTTGGCGCCAAAGGCCATGATGTGACCGTCGCCAATGCCGGCGTCTCCGGCGACACGACGAGCGGCGGCCTGGCGCGGCTTGACTGGTCGGTGCCGGACGGCACGCAACTGGTCATCCTCGAACTAGGCGCCAACGACATGCTGCGTGGCGTCTCGCCCGACATCACCAAAAAGAACCTCGACGAGATGCTGAGCAAGCTGAAGCAGCGCAAGATTGCCGTGCTTCTGGCCGGCATGCGCGCCGCACCCAATCTCGGTCCCGACTACCAGAGCGCCTTCGACGCCATTTTCCCGGACCTGGCGAAGAAATACGACGTCGCGCTCTACCCGTTCTTTCTCGACGGCGTCGCCGGCCAGCCCGGCATGCAGCTCGAGGACGGCCTGCATCCGAGCGCACGAGGCGTCGACCAGATGGTCGAACGCATCCTGCCCACGGTCGAGAAGGTGATCGCGGCAGTGCCGGGCGATTCCTAGCGGGTTGGAACTGTTTCCGCCCGGCGAGCTTTTAACAGGGACTGTGGCCAACAAACCTCTTGCTCCGTTTGACTATCGATGATTCGCTATGGGTGACAGTTCGATTCGAGGAAGGGAGGCTCTTCATGCCGCGTCTTTTCACCGCCCTCGAAATTCCGCGTGACGCTGCCCTTTCGCTGTCCCTGCTGCGGGGCGGCTTGCCGGGAGCCCGCTGGATCGACGTCGAAAACTACCATCTGACGCTGCGCTTCATCGGCGATGTTCCCGGCCATGTCGCCGACGAGATCGCCAACGCGCTCGACCGCGTCCACCGCCCTTCTTTCTCGCTGGCGCTGACCGGCGTCGGCGCTTTCGGCCAGAAGAAGCCGCATGCGGTGTGGGCGGGCGCTTCCGCCTCGCCCGATCTGGCCGCCCTTCAAGGTGAGATCGACCGCATCTGCCAGCGGCTCGGCATCCCGGCCGACCCGCGCAAATTCATGCCGCATGTGACGCTGGCGCGCTTGCGCAATTCGACCCCGCTGGACGTTGCCCAATATCTGTCGGCGCGCGGCAATTTCTCGACGCTGCCGTTCCGCATCGGCCGTTTCGTTTTGATGTCGTCGCGCGATTCGGTCGGCGGCGGACCCTACATCGTCGAGGAAGCCTGGCCGCTGTCAGGCACGGACGCCCGCGCCTCCAGCCTTGTCGCCAGCGCCTCCGACGCCTCGCGGATCATGCGATAGGCGGAAGCGAAGGCTTCTGCCTCGTCATGATAAGGATCCGGCACGTCGCGTGCCTTTCCCTGCGCGAATTCCAGGAACAGATGGATGCGGTCCTGCACGGCCGCCGGCGCCAGCGCCTTCAGGTCGGCGACATTCGACCGGTCCATGCCGAGGATCAGGTCGAAACGGTGGAGGTCCTGCGGCGTGACCTTGCGCGCCCTCTGCCCGGAAATGTCGACGCCGTGCCGCATGGCGACCGCGATCGCGCGTCGATCGGGGGCAGAGCCGGCCTCCCAGTCACTGGTTCCCGCCGAATCGAGCAGGATATCCCGGGCCGACCCGCGCTCGGCCCAAACGGCGCGGAAGACACCTTCCGCCAGCGGCGACCGGCAGATGTTGCCGAGGCAGACGAAGAGAATGGAATTTATAGGCTTCGCGCTCATCGATCCGTCGCTATGGTGAGGGTCGTTTTCGAATAGCACAGGATAGGGACATGGCGAGAGAGAAACTGGGCAGGCAAGCCGCTGAAGCCGCATTGACGGGCCTCGACGGCTGGGCGCTGGCGGAAGACGGCGCCTCCATCAAGCGCACATTCACCTTCGCGAATTTCTCCGAGGCTTTCGCCTTCATGACCCGCGTCGCGCTTGCCGCCGAGGCGATGGATCATCATCCCGAGTGGTCGAATGTCTACAAGACCGTCGACGTGACGCTGAACACCCACGACGCCGGCGGCGTCACTGCGCTCGATATCGATCTGGCCACGAAAATGAACCGTTTTGCCGGCGCCTGAGGCCTGGTATCGCCTCGGCAGGCCCAAATCGGCACCGGCATCTTGTAGCGGGGGTCGGGTTTCACCACATTTTCCCCCGCGGGGCAGGCGCCGGATGCGCATGAGCCCCGCAAGGAGAGACTGATGGCGCAACAATCCGGTTTTGATTTCTTCGGCTTTGGCGGCAAGCCGTCAGACGAGAGCGAAGTGCGCGAGAAATTCTGGCGCACAGCCAAGAAGGCCGCGCGGCAGATCCCCTTCATGGAAGAGGTCGTGGCCGCCTATTATTGCGCCATGGACAAGAACACGCCGCTGCGCGCCAAGGGCATTCTGCTGGCCGCGCTCGGTTATTTCGTGCTGCCGGTGGATGTCATCCCCGACTTCGTCTTCGGGCTTGGCTTCACCGACGACATCGCCGTGCTCACCGCCGCGATCACCGCCGTCAGTGCCCATATCACCACTGCGCACCGGCAGGCCGCCAGGGACGCCATGGCCGAGAAGGGCTGAACACGCGCGCGGAACGCCGTTGAAGCCGGCTTTCGGCGACAGCGTAAAAAGTCAAACTCTTGCCGCTTTCGTGGCCTCCAAGTCGCCAAAGGGATGTCGCGCCACCCGCTCGCAGGGCGGCGGCGCGGGTATGGTGGCGGTTTCCTCGGGGTGAGGGTCCTTTTCTCTTCGGAAATTCACCGTTTGGTAACCCAGATTAAATCAAAATGAAGCGACGGGCAGGACGCCAAGCCGGCCTGCCTCCGCACCATTTGGAATACGGGAAAAGCGATGCGCGGATTGATTGCGATAGTTTCGAGTCTGGCCCTGGTGGCCGTGGCAGCGCCGGCACTGGCGCAGTCGGCGACCAAGATCGGCCAGCACAATGCCTGGGGCACCTACAGCTACCAGGCATCGGGCGGCAAGGTCTGCTATGTCCTGACCGTGCCGACCGACAAGCAGCCGCCCACGCTCGACCATGGCGATATGTTCTTCTTCGTCAGCCAGCGGCCCGGCCAGCAAGTGTCCTACGAGCCGCAATTCATTGCCGGCTACAATTTCCAGGAAGGCTCCAAGGCCACTGTGACCATCGACAAGAAGACGTTTTCGATGTTCACGCGCGGCAAATCGGCCTGGGTCGAGAATGCCGCCGAGGAGCCGGTACTGATCGCCGCCATGAAGACCGGCACCGACATGAAGGTGACGGCGAAGTCCGGCCGCGGCAATCCCACCTCCTATGTCTTCTCTCTGAAGGGCATTTCGGCGGCGCTGACATCGATCGCCAAGTGTAAATAGGCAAAGCTACTTTTTTTGAGAGAAAGGCCGGGCCGCGAAGCCCGGCCTTTTTTCTTTCATACTTGCCCCGGCCCGGCCTCCGCCCGGCGGCGCCGGATCGCCTCGGCGATGAAGACACGCGATAGCGCGTGATAGAGCGGCTCGTGCGAGATCATGCGCGCCGTGCCGTAGCCCAGCATCGAGGCCAGCATCAGCGCGATGACATTGTCGTGATTGCCGGTCATCTCCAGGATGATGACGAAGGCCGTCATCGGCGCTTGCACCACACCGGCGAAATAGCCGGCCATGCCGAGCAGTGCCGCCACCCCAGTGCTCGCGCCAAAGAGGAGGCCGAGCGAACTGCCGATGCCGGCGCCGACAGCCAGCGAGGGCGCGAAGATACCGCCCGGAATGCCCGAGATCATCGACAGCAATCCCGCCAGGAACTTTTCGGCGAAGAAGAACCACGGCAGCGGCGTGCCTTCGACGGCGCCCCGCGCCTGCACGTAACCGGTGCCGAAGGTCAGCCCGCCCGAGGCGATGCCGATCACCGCCACCGCAAGCCCGCAGATTGCGGCCACGACCAGGGCGCGCCGCAAAGGCTGCCCAGTGTTCCAGCGCCGGATCCGCCGCGTCGCCTTCAACGCCAGCAGCGAGAACAGCGCGCCGAACCCGCCGCCGATGATGCCGCAGGCAAGCACCAGCGGCCATTCGGCAGCAAACGAGATGGTGTCCCTGGCGACGCCAAAATAGGTGTAGTTGCCGAGCAGGCCGAGCGAAGCGAGACCGGCCAGGATCACCGCCGTCAGCACCAGCCCGTTGGTTCGCGCCTCATAGGTGCGGCCCATCTCCTCGATGGCGAAGACGATGCCGGCCAGCGGCGTGTTGAAGGCGGCGGCAATCCCGGCGGCCGACCCGGCCAGGATCAGACCCCGGGCCTGCACCATGCCGCCCCAGCGTGCCGCCTGCAGCATCAGCGACGCGCCGACTTGCACCGTCGGACCCTCGCGGCCGATCGAGGCGCCGCAGAACAGGCCGACGATGGTGAGCATGATTTTGCCGGCCACCAGTTTGAGGGACAGGATATGGCTGCGGTCCTCGTCGTCACGCAGATGGCGGGCGCGCTTGGCATCGGTGTGATCAGCGTGCTGTTCGCGGTGCTGGCCGACAGGGCGCAGGA
>NZ_RZPW01000428.1:0-5395 GCF_003998455.1 Mesorhizobium sp. M7A.F.Ca.CA.001.08.2.1
ATACCGGGCCTGACTATGCCGGCCCGCTGACCGCGGAGCGCTACCGCAAGGCGCCGATTCATCTATTGACCACGGCTTCGCTGGCACGCCTGAAAGCATTGCACCCGGAAGGGGTCGCCGACCCGCGCCGCTTCCGCCCCAACATCGTTGTCGACATGGCGGCCATCGAAGGCTCGTTTCCCGAAACGGAATGGATCGGCCGCAAGCTTGCCGTCGGCGATCTCCTGCTGACCATCTCGGAACCCTGCCGCCGCTGCGGTTTCACCATCGTCGCCCAGGATGGCTTCGACCATGATCCGGCGATCCTGCGCAACCTGGTCCGTCACAACGCCCATAACCTCGGCGTCTATTGCACGGTCGACAGGCCGGCGCGCGTCGAAGTCGGCGACGCGATGCGCTTCCTGTAAGCTATCGATACAGATCCGCCCGTGTCGGCGGCAGGCCGCTTGGACCGCGCGCGCGCTTGGTGACGACGGTCTGGAAAATCTGTGCCGATGCGCGCTCGAAGGTGATCGAACAGCCCGTCAGGTAAAGCAGCCATAGCCGCGCCCTGGCCTCGCCCACCTCGGCGATTGCCTCATCGAAGCGGGCCTGCAGCCGCTCGGCCCACAGCCTGCAGGTGCGGGCATAGTGCTCGCGCAGGTTCTCGACATCGTAGACGAGAAAACCATGCGCCTCGAGATTGCCTGTTGTCATGCCGATGGTGTCGAGTTCGCCGCCGGGAAAGATATATTTGAGCAGCGCCTTGAACTCCGGCCCCTTGCGCAAGGTCTTCTTGATGTCGCCCTTGCTGCGCCGGGTGATGGCGTGGTGCAGATAGATGCCGCCCGGCTTCAGCAGGCGATGAATGGTCTTGAAATAAGTCGCATGGTTGGCGAGCCCGAGATGTTCGAACATGCCGATCGACGAGATCTTGTCGAAGCTGCCGGTGAGTTCCGCATAGGATTTGATCTCAATGGTGATGCGGTCCTCCAGCCCCTCGGCGCGAATGCGTTCGCGGGCCAGCTCGGTCTGCGCCTGCGACAGCGACACACCGTGGCCGACGACGCCGTAGTTCTTCGCCGCATGGATCAGCATGGCGCCCCAGCCGCAGCCGATGTCGAGCAGTCGTTCGCCCGGTTTCAGCCGGAGCTTGCGGCAGATGTGGTCGAGCTTGTCGACCTGCGCCTCGTCGATGCCATTGGCGAAATCCTTGAAATAGCCGCAGCTATAGACCATGCGCTCGTCGAGAAAGAGCCGGTAGAAGGCGTTCGAGATGTCATAGTGATGCTGGATCGCCTCCTGGCTCGAACCGCTGACATAGGGATTGCGCCCCGACAGATCGGTCCGCGCGCTCATCTGCTTGCGTGCCAAAAGCACGGAAGGCAGGTCGCGCAGGATCGCCATTTTCGGCAGCGACTTGAGCTTGGTTCTGAGCTTGCCTTGCGACGGCAGGGCATAAAAATCGAAGATCGTCCCGTCTTCGATGTCGATCGTCCTGGAAATCCACATCTCGATCAGCGTCGACAGGGACGGTCGCTTCACGATCTGCCAGACGATGTCCTGGTCGTTGATGGTGAGCACCGGACCAGTGGCGGGGCCGATCCGCTCCCCGGTCCACAGCCTGACCGCAAAACCCGGCTTCAATGTTTCGATCACCGTCCGAACGATGCGAGCGGCCTTTTCGGCTGCCTCCATGCGATTCCTCCGAATGCTGGCTCCGGGGCAGAAGCTTGCCCGGTCGGCCTGGCAATCGCAAGCCGGCCCGCACCAGGCCCGCCCGTTGGTTAATTTCAGACCTGCACCTTGTCTTTTGCTGCAATGCACCCCATCATGAGTATGTGTTCAACAAATCGAAAGGAGGTGATCCGATGTCGAGTGATTTCGTTTTCCAGAACGTGGCCTCAGCGGATTGCACTTTCGGGAAGCAGTCTTCCCGTTAAGGCGCGAAATGCGCGGCGGCTGACCTCATAGGTCATCGCCATGGGCCGCGCCACGGACGGAAACACGGAAGGCCGCCAGCTTCGAAAGAAGCGGCGGCCTTTTCCGTTTGCGGACCAGACTACTGGGTTAATGCGACCTTTTCGGTGTTGCGAATGATTTCCTGAAAGGCGTTGTCCAATTCGGCTCCGGTGGACACGTCGAAGAAATGCCTCTTGGCGCCGGAGGTATCTTTCGACGAACAATCCTTCAGCACCGCCTTTGCTTGGTCCCGCTCGGTTGTCGACATATCCTTGTCGTCCAGATCGAAGCCGATGGTGAAAATCTCGATGCCGTCGTTTTTCATGTTGTCGCACAGCGTTTCGGCGTTGCCGCGCGCAAGGCTGCCCTGCCTGTTGTAGCTGTCCCCAGCGCCGGCGAAGGCCGTATTGAACTGGCCATCGGTCATCAGGATCGCGACCTTGGCGATCTTCTTCGGATCGGCATCCGAGGCACCCTTGCCAAGACCGGCATTCCTGATCGCAGTGCGCCATTGCGGCGACAGCATATAATAGGTCCACTGAATGGCGATCGCGCCGGCCGTAAACCCATTGGCCCGGAAGTCCTCGATCGATTCAAGCAAGGCATCGGAATCGGCGGTCAGCGGGATCACTTTCGCATCAGGACACCTGTTCATGTCCCCGTCACCGAGATGATCGTCCCGGTTGACCAGGGCATAGTATTTCTTGCCGTTCCCGTCGGTGCGAACAGTATCCGGGCCGTCGGCGCTCATATCCGCGTTGCCGTTCTTGTCCTTGCGCTCGGTGGCGCAATTGTCGGGGCGTGGCATCGCCGCGCCGACAATGGAGATGTAGTCGCTGAACGACGGCAGCAGATTTTTGCCCGTCTTAGCGACGACAAGCGGACTGCCGGCGATGGGTGGGAGTTCAGAGCTGCTTTGCTTCTCGGCATAGATGTTTTCCGCCAGCTTGCCGGCGTTGACGCCAGATGCGTAAGGCACAATCGCGACGCGGATGCGGGGGTTCTGCGGATCCTGTTTCTGCAGCATCGTCTGGACGGCGTTTTTTGCAGCTGTTTTCAGATCGCCGATTTTGTCGACCTTGCCGCGCTTGGCCATCGACCCCGTTATGTCGAGCATCATCGCCACTTCAACGGTCTTGTCCGAATAGAGCGCCGTCGTGGAGGCGGCGACGCGTTTCATGTCGCCCGTGCCAAAAATCGGGAAATACAGCCCGACATCGACATGGGCGTCAGCCTGGACCGTCTTGGCGGTCCTGTTGACGATCAGCCTGTCGAGCACGATCTGGTCGGCCTGCAGAATGCCTGCCTGGCTGTTGGCGTCGAGAAAGGCCTGCACCGATTTGTTGGCATCGGCTTCCTTGATGGCGCCGGTCGTTAGGTCGCGTGCCGTCGATGTGACCGCGGCGTCGACGACGCCTTGGAGGCTCGATCTGGCATTGTAGAGCTGCGATACGTTGACCGAGAAGCCAACAGCCAGCGCCAAGACCGAGGCGCTGAGGCCGAACAGGATTGCGAAATTTCCACCGCGATCCCTGGCGAACCCGCCGACCGCGTGAACAAGACCCCCGTAATTCCGCATCCTACAGCCTCCATTCGCCTCGGCCTCGTCGCCGCGGACAGGGCAATGCAGGATTCCCGCCGGATGACGCCGCTGGCTGGTAGAAGGCCGGCCGCTTGTCGCCAAGTCATTATTTTTGTTCGGCTTCAAGCTCCGCAAAGGTGAATGACTGGTAAACAGAAAGGCGCGGCCGCGGCTGCGTTTACGAGCCGGTTACCATGCTCAAGACGAAGCAATCACGGAATCCCGATGACGTCCTGTTGCGGGACAGGGTCCGTGTGCCGAAGCGGGCCAGTTGTCCCGAGACTGCAGGGCGCGAAATGATCGGATCCAACGCCTCCGGCCGTCGAAAGACCAAAGCGCCATCACGTTTGAAAACCAGGGCCGCTTTTGGCCGCGCCTCAAGGGGTGTTGAGATTCAGGTAAGGCCAGGTCGAAAATGATGGCTTTCGAGAACCGGAGCGGAGCGGACATTTGGTCCGTGAGCATCGGAAGCTCAGAAAGCCGTCATTTGCAGACCGGCCTCACCTGAATCGACATACCTTTAGGCCAGCATCTGTGCGCCGACGGTCCTGTCGATACCGTGGTAGGGCGGGTTGAACAGATTGCCTTCCTGTTCATAGGTCCATACCTTGAACAGGCTGAGCCGGTGGGCGCCGAAACTATGCAGCAGCGGCACGTCGGTGGCGTCGCGGCCGCGGGCGATGACGATGCGGCCGATTCTTGGCGTGTTGTGGCGAGGATCGAACGTGTACCATTTGCCGTCGAGGAACACTTCCAGCCACGCCGAAAAGTCCATCGGCGCCGGATCGGCTGGCACGCCGATATCACCGAGATAGCCGTTCACATAGCGTGCCGGAATATTCATGCAGCGGCAAAGCGTGATCGCCAGATGAGCGAAGTCGCGGCAGACCCCGACGCGTTCCTCATGCGCCTGAGCCGCGGTGCGGGTCGAGCGCGCATAGCCATAGCCGAACGACAGCCGGTTGTGGACATAGTCGACGATCGCCTGCACGCGCGCCCAGCCGGACGGAATGTCGCCGAAGAGCTGCCAGGCCAGGCTGCTCAGATGATCCGTCTCGCAATAGCGGCTGCCCAGGAGATAACCGAGAACTTCGTCCGGCAGGTCCGCCACCGGCACTTCCCTGGCCAGCGTGTTTACCTCGTCCGTCTCGCCGCTGTCCTCGACGACCGCGTCGTACAGGATGCGAAAACCACCGGCGGGCGCTGTGAAGCGCCGGCAGGCATTGCCATGCAGATCGTGGTACAGCCTTGTCGGCACCGCGGGCGAGGTCAGCACCCGCGTCTGCCGCTTGATATCAGCCTGCCTGTCCCGATGGATCTCGAGCACTGAAATCACCGGCGTGGCGGCTACGCATTCGATGGCGATTTCATAGCCGAGCCGGATCAGCATCGTTGGTCCCCCCTTCGATCTTGTGAGAAGCAGTCCTTCCCAAACGCCCGGAGGATACCGTGGTTCCCTGGGCCGATCGAAAAGCCCACCCCGTGTCTTCCCCTGCCGCGGTCGAGACGTTAGGTTCGGCAACCCGCCAGCGCTCCCCGGACTCAAGGAAAATCATGTATTCAGGCAGAAAATTCGCGGCCTTCCTCTTCGACATGGACGGCACGCTCATCAATTCCATCGCCTCGGCGGAACGGGTGTGGAGCGATTGGGCACGTCGCCAGGGCCTCGACGTCGCCGCCTTCCTGCCGACGATCCATGGCGTACGCGCGATCGAGACCATCACCGGCCTGGCACTGCCGGGCGTCGACCCGGCACACGAGGCTGATCTGCTGCTGAAGGCCGAGGCGGCCGATCTCGAAGGCATTATCCAGATCGCCGGCGCCGTGGCATTTCTCGATTCGCTGCCGCCCGAACGCTGGGCGATCGTAACC
>NZ_RZPW01000429.1:0-5386 GCF_003998455.1 Mesorhizobium sp. M7A.F.Ca.CA.001.08.2.1
GATCTGGCCAATGAGGTCGGGCTGTCGCCATCGCCTTGCCTGCGTCGCGTGAAGCTGCTGGAGGAAGCCGGTGTCATCGACCGCTATGTCGCCGTGCTCAACCCGGCCAGCATCGGCAAGGGTCTGACCTTCTTCACCCGCATCTGGCTGAAGACGCAGGACGAGGACACGATCGAGCATTTCGCCACCGAAGTCGCCAAGCTGCCGCAGGTGATGGAGTGCTACCTGATGCTCGGCGATTGCGACGCCATGGTGCGCGTGGTGGCGGCCGGCATCGACGACTACCGCCGCTTCCAGTCGGAGCATCTGAGCCGCATCAAGGGCGTGCAGAACGTCAAGACCGACGTCCCCAGCCAGACGATCAAATACACGTCGGAACTGCCGATCTGATCTGCTGAAAACGGCGTCGGGCCAGACTGGATAAAAAATGCAACCGGATTGTAGGATCAGCCTCGCTGCCGGCGTCCTTCGGATGCAAGCAGCGCTGAGCGCTGCCCTCTGGCATGGGAGATTTGAATGAGCTTTTCCTATCGTTGGGTCATCGTCGCGGCTGGCGCGCTGATGTCCTGTGTCGCCATCGGGACGATGTTTTCGCTGGCGATCTTTCTCGAGCCGATGGCGATCGACACCAACTGGTCGCGCGCCGGCATTTCGAGCGCCATGACGCTCAACTTCCTGGTGATGGGCCTTGGCGGCTTCGCCTGGGGCGCGATATCGGACCGTTTTGGCGCCCGCATCGTCGTGATGACCGGCGCGGTTCTGCTCGGGCTGGCGCTGGTGCTGGCCAGCCGGGCCGGTTCGCTGCTGAGCTTCCAGATTACCTATGGCGTGCTGGTCGGCCTCGCGGCAAGCGCCTTTTTCGCGCCGATGATCGCGCTGACCACAGGCTGGTTCGACACCAACCGTAGCCTCGCCGTCTCGCTGGTCTCGGCCGGCATGGGCGTGGCGCCGATGACGATTTCGCCCTTCGCCCGATGGCTGATCTCCGCCTATGACTGGCGCACCGCCATGTTCGACATCGGCATTACCGCCTGGGTATTGCTGTTGCCGGCGGTGCTGCTGGTGCGCCAACCACCGAAGCCCGTCATGGCCGATACCGGCTCCGCGCCGGTTGCCGAAGGCGCCGGCCTGACGGTCGGCCAGGCGCTGCGCTCGCCGCAGTTCATCGTGCTGGGGCTGACCTTCTTTGCCTGCTGCGCGGCGCATTCCGGGCCGATCTTCCAGATGGTCAGCTATGCCATGCTGTGCGGCGTCGCCCCCATGGCCGCGGTCTCGATCTACAGCGTCGAAGGCCTGGCCGGCCTCGGCGGCCGGCTTTTCTACGGCGTGCTTGCCGACCGGCTGGGCGTCAAGCCGGTGCTGATCGCGGGCCTGGCGATCCAGGCGATCGTCATTGCCGCCTATCTCTCGATCAGCCGGCTCGAGCAGTTCTACATGCTGGCCGTCATTTTCGGCGCCACCTATGGTGGCGTCATGCCGCTCTATGCGGTGCTGGCGCGCGAATATTTCGGCCAGCGCATCCTCGGCACCGTGTTCGGCGCCGCCACCATGCTGTCCAGCCTCGGCATGGCGCTGGGACCGCTTGCCGGCGGCATGGTCTTCGATGCCTATGCCAACTACCACTGGCTATTCATCGGCTCGGCCCTCGTCGGGCTCGGCGCGGTCGGCATCGCCATCGCCTTCCCGCCGCTGCCGCGCCGAGAGTTGCAGGCGGCGTAGCGGGGCACAGGGGTTGTGCTTGATGGCCAGCCGTCGCTTGAACGGAGGCAGCGGTCGATGGATCGAAAAGCTCCTTGGTGCATTTAAGCCTTGGCTAATAGTAGCCCAGGAGAGAACCAATGAAAAAGACGCTGCTCATTTTGAGCCTGCTCATTCCGCTCTCGGCGTGCTCCCGTACCGAACAAGGCGCTGCCGTCGGCGGCTTGGGTGGCGCAGCGGTAGGCGCCGCGGTGGCCGGCGATCCTGTGCAAGGGGCGGTTGTTGGCGGTGCGGTTGGCGCGATAGCCGGGGCCGTCATCGGGCACGCCAGCGAAGCCGGCCAGTGCAGATATCGCGATCAGTATGGCCGGGTTTACGTTGCACGATGCCCGGAGGGTTACTGACCTGGAGGCGCGTGATCTCTTTCGATCACGCGCCTGCTCCGGAGGTGGGATAAGCGATGGGCTATCGGATCAAAGTACTGCTGGGTTGCTGGTTCGCCGTTGCCAGCGCTGCCGCGATGTATGCGGCACCCACCGCCGCGATCTCCGCCGCGCCTGTTGATGCCAAGACGGTTGCCGATCACCTCTCATCGGTAAAGTCCATGTCCGGGGACTTCGTCCAGTCGGGTCCAAATGCGGAAAGGACTCGTGGCAGGTTTTTTCTACAACGCCCCGGCAAGATCCGGTTCAACTATGCAGGCCAATCAGGGATCAGCGTGATTGCAGATGGCAAATCCCTGGTGGTTTATAACAGAAAGCTGAAGACATCGCGGCTTTATGCTCTCTCGAAGACGCCGCTTAAGCTGCTGCTCGACAATAAGGTCGACTTCTCCGGCAATCGCGTGAAAAGCATCAGGGACGATGGCGCCCAAATTACCGTCAAGCTGTCGGACAGATCGACCTTCGGCAATTCGAGCATCTCCATGGTGTTCGACAGTAAATCTCTAGATCTGCGCAGATGGAGCCTCACCGACGAGAAGGGACTTACCACAACGGTGACTATATCAAATGTGAAGCAGGGCGTTCGCGCTCCCGAGGGCACCTTCGTGATCGATTACACGGCAAACCGTGAATTCAACACGACCACGAAATAGCCGAAGCCGCGGGCATATTCCCTGGGCCGGAACCAATGCGATCATCAGCGGTTTAGTCCATGAAGGGACCGGAACCGCAAAGGACGCGGCGCAATGATTGAAATTCACAGCATGGAAGCGGCCAAAGCCAGACTGCGTATAAGGAGAGCTGAGCACTCTTTGAAGTGCGCGAACGACTTGCTGGATGAGGAAGGTGGCGTCGCCCTCAATCTGGCATTGTGCAGCCGGATAAGAGCCGCGCAAAGGCACCTGATCGAGGCAAGGGCACGCCTGATGACGATCGATCCCGCCAGGACGAATTGACCCGCTGGCGGTCGCGATCTGCGACCTCCAGCGGAGAGGTGGTCCTGCCTACCCAAAAATCCGATCGCCCTGCTCGTCGACCAACTGGATGCCCTCCTTGATCGAGATGTCGACGGCGTCGTCGAGCGGAGAGTTAAAGAAGGTTGTATCAGACAGACCTAAGGCGATAGTAGTTATTCGTTGGTAAGTGGGGCTTTTCATCGTGACAACTCGCCTGGGTCCGCTGGTAACCCTTTGCTTGATCGCCTTTGTCGCCTTGACTGCAACTGCATCGGCCGTCGCAAAGCAGAAAGCGCCCGAAGAATGGCCGATGAACTTCATTCTGGTTCGGAACGGCGATTGCAACGTCAACTGCGTCCAATGGATATCTGCCGAGGGCATAATAAAACCTGATACCGCCAGGCAATTTGAGAAATTTCTGCGGAAACTGAAGGGAGAAAGGCTTCCTGTCGTGTTTCAGTCTGGCGGCGGGAACGTGGATGCGGCGCTCGAAATGGGACACATGATCCGCGCCGCCGGCCTCGAAACTGCGATAGGCAGGACGCAGTTGAACGGCTGCCCGATGCTGGTGCCACGCTGTCCGCAAAAGATGGTCAGGAACGGCTGGTCGGAAGGGGAAGTTCATTCTGGTGGGGCGTACTGTTTCTCGGCCTGCCCATGGGCCTTGGCTGGGGGCCAGGTCCGCGCCGCAGCTGCCAATGCCCGGATCGCCGTCCATCAGATAACGAACGGCCGGAAGACACCCCGAATGCACAACGGCAGAAGAAGCTTTGATGAGATTTCGACGGTGCCTGATCCGGCGCTGAAGCAGTTGCTGTCCGACTATTTCGACGAAATGGGCGTCAACAGCGCCGATGTGTTCGCCATGATGGGGCTGGCAACGCCGCAGGGCCTTTATAACGTCTGGGACGCTGAAGCGCTCAAATCAGGCATCATAACGAAAGTCTACTCGTACTCGGAAGAACCGGGCTACGTCATCGGTGGAACGAATGTTGCCGATCCGGCCGATCCCACGCCGGCGGCTACTCCAGTGCCGGCGGTTACCACAATGCCGGACGAACTCATGCATTTACTGCCATAGCAAGGCGGCCTGTAGAGTGAGCCGGCTTTGATGGCATTGCGGAGACCAGGCCTTGTTTGGCGTTCCTAACACGCTTGACAGCATCTTCACGCTGATCGGTTGGGCTCATTGCGAGATGCCGAAGATTTTCGCCTCGACCGGTCCTGCCTATCCAAAAACCCGATCGCCCTGCTCGTCGACCAGTTGGATGCCCTTCTTGATCGAGATGTCGACGGCGTCGTCGAGCCCGGCAAAGCGGTCGGCGCGGATGAATTTGTGTTCCTTCACCACGCCGTCGATCTCCTTGGAGACGACGCCGCAGGTCTGGTACTGGCCATCGGCCTTGTAGGGCGTGGCGCTGATCAGAAAGCCCTTGTGCTCGACCTGCTTGGCTGGCGCTGCACTCGTCGGCTCAGCCGTCTGGGTTCCGCCGCCGCCACCGCCGAAAAGACGCTTCAGAAAAGACATCGGACTTCCTCCAACAGCATTCATCCCGCACCATGTAGAGTGACGCGGGATGAATTTCACTATCGGTCCTTGGGCCAGCGGGCAAGGGCTGCGTCCGGTCGGCTGGACGAGCTTACTTGTGCGACAGCGCTTCCAGCGCCTCGGCGGCGGCTTCGAGGATGGCGATGGCCTCGGCCTGCTTGTCGGCCGGGGCGTCGACGAAGTCGCCCAGAGCCGCGCGCAGCCGGTGACGGACTGCGCGGAATTCGTCGCGCGCTTCCGAACGATCCCCGCGGCCACCGCGGCCGCCACGACGCCCGCCCTCTTCGCTCTCGTCGTTCCAGCCGAACCAGTCGCGCGCCTTGGCCATTTTGCGGCCGAAGCGCTCGAGATGGTCGAGCACGCCGTCGATCATCTCGCGGTTGTCGGCGAGATGCGCCTGGCCCGCCTCGGTGATCGAAAACACCTTCTTGTTGCCGTCGGCGGCGGAGGCGGCATAGCCGGCCTCTTCCAGGAAGGTCAGCGTCGGGTAGACCACGCCCGGGCTCGGGCTGTAGATGCCGCTGGTGCGCTCTTCCAGGGCCTTGATGATGTCGTAGCCGTGACGCGGCGCTTCGGCCAGCAGCGACAGCGTGATCAGCTTGAGGTCGCCGTCGGCCAGCATGCGTCCGGCGCGGAACATGTCGCCCGGACCGCCGCGCCCGCCACCACGGCCGCCGTGGCCGAACGGGCCAAAGCCGCCGCCCCCTCTGCCACCGAATTTGCCGGCCATGTGCATGAAC
>NZ_RZPW01000042.1:0-15905 GCF_003998455.1 Mesorhizobium sp. M7A.F.Ca.CA.001.08.2.1
CTCTGGCTCGAACGCCATCATCGATGGGGAAGCGGGTTCATCCTCCAACAGCTGCCGCAGTTCCCCTGGCTCGAACGCCATCATCGATGGGGAAGCGGGTTCATCCTCCAACAGCTGCCGCAGTTCCCCTGGCTCGAACGCCATCATCGTTGGGGAAGCGGGTTCATCCTCCAACAGCTGCCGCAGTTCCCCTGGCTCGAACGCCATCATTGGTGGGGAGGCAGGCTCGTCCTCCAACAGTTGCCGCAGTTCCCCTGGCTCGAACGCCATCATTGGTGGGGAGGCAGGCTCGTCTTCCAACAGTTGCCGCAGTTCCCCTGGCTCGAATGCCATCATCGGTGGGGAGGCGGGTTCATCCTCCAGCAGCTGCCGCGGCTCTTCCTCGTGCGGCAAGCGCCTCCTTAGCCGGTCTTGCAGCGCCTGCCGATCGGCAACGAGGTTGTCGAGGGGCAGCGGCTCGTGGTCTGGCCGCTGCCCTTTCACCAATCGTTCAACCAGCGCCCACGTGCCCTCCAGGACAAATACGCCGCAATCATAATGGTTCGTCTGTCTGGCCATGGGGGCTGGCGCCAAGGTGGCATTCAGCAGTCCTGCGAGCTGTTTTGCAGGCACGTCGTTATATCCCTCTCGCTGGAGGGAGTCGTAGTGATAGGCGAACCGCCTTTCCGGGTCGCGGCGATCAACGAGCAGCAGCGACCAATGGGTGCCGGGGCTAGTAGCCGTGCCATTATTCACTGGCAAGAACAGGAAGTCGGCTGTGGCGTTGTTTTGATTATAGATGGACTGCAATATGCCTCGAGCGTCTTGCGGCGACGTGTGTCGCAGTAGATGGGATACGGAAGGATCCACCAGCCGAGTCCGGGCAGCGAGCGCCGGATTGATCCCCTGCAGTTGCCCCTCCAGCAAATTGTAATCTCTCTGGATATGGGCGTCGCTCAGCCATTCGGCGGCGCCGAGCACCCGCCCCGTTGCAACGTTGGACGGGGCTGTCGGATCGAGCGCCCCGATCTGAGCCCCAGAGGAACTGGTAGTCAGTGTGGTCACATCAACCAGTGGAAGGCCGCGGTAGGTGCCTGGCAGCCTAGCGGTTGCTGGCGAGGCGGGTTGGGGAGCTCTTGCCGGTGCCGCTGGCCCAGCTTCAGCAGCGGCCCCAACGCGCCTGGTGACTGCGTCTGCCGGATGAGCAGAAAGGACAGTTTCGCGCCCGAGCACAATGCGCGGCAGGATATCCCGGAGGTGAGCCAATGCAGAACTGATACTTAGCCTATTACCATAGGAGACAGCCTTGAAGCTCTCAACATCTTTATCCAGCGATTTGTCGTGAATCCGAGCCGCAATCCCAAGCTTGTTATTTTGACGCAGGTACTGACTAAAATGTCTAAGAAAATTTGTATAGCCGCCCACGGTATCTGGATTCCGTCCGGTCGCAGGCGCTGCCAGGTACTCCTTGGTCGAAGCGGCTCTGTAATTTCTAATGAGCTCGGCATCGTCAGGATAGGGGATCACGACAGGGCGAGCCATAATCGGGGCTCCGCCTGTCGACTTCTTGAGGTAACGCAGTGCGCCAGCCACGGTGGAGGAACCACCCGTACTCTCGTACTCCTTGAGATCCTGATCCAGCGACGAATGGTAAAGCCGAGCAGCAAACCCTGGCTTGTTGTTTTGAAGGAGCCACCGACTAAAGCCGAAAAGAGAATTTACATTGTAAGTGACCGTGTTCGCTTTGGCCTTACCCGCGTGGAATGCTGCCCTCAGCCCTTCGATAGCGGTCGCATCGTTGGAATAGACAGGACGCTTGTCGGCACCGTCGGGGACTACAATTGGACGATCCGGCTGCACTGTCGAGGGCATCGACCCACCACCTCCGGGATGCGGTGCTGGGGTGGATTCGTGCTCATCCCTCTGCCTGACGAGCTGCGCCTCACATTCCGGTGTAGCCACCTCATGAGGATCCTGCATCGGTTCGATCCCCTCCATCTCCTGCTGCAACCAAGCCAAAGCTTGGCGAGCGGCCTGCGCGGCTTCATCAACCGCGGAGGATGTCTCCACACCTCTGGCGGACGCCGGCAGAGCCTGCTCCGCCCGCCGTCGAAAGAGCTCTGGCGAGGCGGATTTCTCCGCCCACAATCTGGGCTGCGTAGCGAGTCCCCGTCCAGATTTATGTGGCACCGCCTCGCTTGGCAGCGGGCTGCTCCTGTCCCGTGCAGCTACCAGCTCCTCCGGGGCGCCCTGGTCGCCGTGGCGCCAGTTCAAGTGAGGGACGGCCTCTCCAAAGTCGGGCGCTTGGTGTTGGTGCGCGGTTGGGGCGAGAGACAATGGTAGATCGGTGCCCTCCTTATAACCTACCGGCAGGAGCTCCTCTGGCCAATCGAATCCCTGCTGTGGTGCGGTATGCTGAGCAGCGTCGCCACGGGGACGAGCCTCCATGCTGACCGCGTTTTCCAGATGATTCCCGAGTATAACGCGCGGCGGGTTCTTGCGGAGATAAACCAGCGCAGATTCGATCGGAGCTCCACCATTAGAGGAGGCGGCCTTGTAGCTCTCAACATCTTTATCCAGCGATTTATCGTAAATGCGACCCGCAATTCCGAGCTTGTCATTTTGACGTAGGTAATGACTGAAATGGTTAAGAGCAGTTGCGTAGCCGCTCGCGGATCTGAAATGTCTGGTGAGCGCGGCGTCGTCAGGATGGGGGTTCAGGACAGCGCGACCCACAATCGGGCCGGCTCCGCCCATCGACTTCATCAATTGACGCAGTGCGCCAGCCACGGTGGAGGAACCACCCCTACTCTCGTACTCCTCGAGATCCTGGCTCAGCGACGGATGGTAAAGCCGAGCAGCAAGCCCTGGCTTGTTGTTTTGAAAGAGCCAACGACTAAAGCCGAAAAGAGAATTTGTGCTGCGAGTGACCGTGTCCGGCCTGGCTTTACCCGCAAGGAGTGCTGACTTCAGCCCTTCGATGGCGGTGGCATCGTTGGAATAAACAGGACGCTTGTCGGCACCGTCGGGGACCACAATTGGACGATCCGGCTGCACTGTCGAGGGCATCGACCCGTCGAGATGCGGTGCTGGGGTGTATTCGTGCTCGTCCCCCTGCATCACAAGTTGCGCCTCCCGTTCCGATGTACCCACCTGATCGGTGGGGAGTTGCATCATCACGCGAGCGCCTGAGTTGCCAACCTCACCTGGTTGCCGCTCAGTGACAGCATGCTGCAGATTGCTTTGGATCCTCTGCCTCTTCGTTGGTCTCAACTCACCTTTACCATGCGAGCCATTGACGAGGACCTCCTCGCCTAGCGCACCCATCAACTCGTCCGCCGCCTGCAGTTCGCCCAAGTGCTGCTCAAAACCGGCTTGGCCGGCCTGTCCGCTTGCTCGTGCGGTACGGCGTGCTGCACCTGCAGCCAAGCTGCCACGATGAATGTCTAGTTTGTACGGGTGCACGCTATCCTCACTTCCACAGATCACATGAGCAACCTACTCAGGCAAGCTTTCGAGAGGCTGACGAGGTCCGCCGCCGCGGAAGGCGAAGGCTGGTTTTCTGCTCAGCGGTTGACGGCCTCGCGTGTTGCGGCCGCGCCGGGTATCACGCCAATCAATCTGAATAGTCGATGCGTCAAACGAACCAGGATGGGATTTTCGTAGCGGGGCTGCTCTACTCACTCTTGTCCTGAGGGCAGAATTCAACCATATCGCCGAGCAACTGGATGCCGATTGGATACCCGATCCGGAAAGCTTCAGCTCATATGTGACGCGAGGATGAGAATCGTGGCAGCTCCAGACCGACGGGCTGCCACCCACAGCGGCGATGACCGACGAGGGTCTTCTATTGCCAAGGCAATCGTCCGTTCGGGGACCTATGTGTTCCAATGCTCGTCGAGCGGATCGGTGGGCCGCACCGCCGTAGCGTTACGGCGAGCGGAAGCGGCGTTGGGTGCGGCTTTTCCCCTGAACGCTTCACACCAGGCTGATAGGGGATCTTGCAATCGCACACACGCGGTCTGCAGGCGTGCCTATCAAGCAGTTTGCTCAGACCAACGCCGCGGCGAGCCGATCCTCAATACGCAGCGCAAGTCCTAGACTCCACGATCGTCCTTCGGTGCAGATTTGCTCGCGCCTCGCCCTGATTACAGCTGATAAGGCGAGCTAACAATTGCAAGAGCCACAAGCTATTCCAGCTCGATCGGTTTGGTGTTCCAGTCGGGCGGGGTCTGACCGAGAATGTTGCGAACGAAGAAGTCTAGGAGTTTGCGCTCGGTGTAGGTGCCTAGAGTATGGTGATTGGCACCAGGAACGTAGACCATGTCAAAATCTTTTCCTGCCTTGATGAGTCGATCGGCAAGCTGGAACGAGCAAAACGGATCGACATTATCATCCATTTCGCCGACCGCGATCATCAGCTTGCCCTGCAGCCTGTGAGCATTGTCAACGGCGGAGGATTGCGAATATTCAATGCCGACCGGCCACCCCATCCAAAGTTCGTTCCACCAGGTCTTGTCTATCCTGTTGTCGAAGCAGCCGTTTTTGGCGACGGCGACCTTGTAGAAATCGGGGTGAAAGAGCAGCGCGCTGACTGCACTCTGGCCGCCGGCGGATGCGCCAAAAATGCCGACGTTGGATATGTCGTACCATGGATATTGCGCGGCCGCCGCCTTGTGCCACAGAATGCGATCGGGAAATCCTGCGTCCTTCAGATTCTTCCAAGCAACATCATGGAAGGCGCGGGAGCGGTTGTTGGTGCCCATGCCGTCGATCTGAGCAACGACGAAGCCCAGCTGCGTGAGCGGCTCTGTCCACCGCGAGAAGGATTTTGGGACGAAGGAGCCGTGGGGTCCAGCATAGATATTCTCCACAACCGGGTATTTCTTCGTCGGGTCGAAGTTGGCTGGCAGGTGGAGCACGCCCCAGATGTCAGTTTTGCCGTCGCGCCCCTTGGAATGGAAACTGAGCGGCGGCTGCCAGCCTGCGGCGACGAGCTCAGAAATGTCGGCCGTCTCGATCTGCTGGAGCTTGGCATTGTCGCTGGCGCGGTAGAGTGCCATGCGCGGGGGCAGATCGATGCGTGACCAGAGATCGACATAATAGCGCCTGTCAGGCGAGAACTCGATATGGTGGTTGGCCGGTTCGGGCGTCAGTGCAGTCAGTCCCTTGCCGTCAAAGCCGATGCGGTAAGCATGGACCCAATAGGGGTCCTCCTGCGAGTTCATCCCGCTCGCCTCGAACCAGATCTGACGCTTGACCGGATCGACATGGTTGACCCTCCGGACGACCCACTCACCTCGCGTGATCTGGTTTTCGAGCGCGCCTGTCCGGCCGTTGAAAAGATACAAATGCTCATACCCGTCGCGCTCTGATGCCCAGATGATCTCCTTCCCGTCATCGACATCGTAACGGAAGATTTTTCCGGCATCCTCCTGGCCATGCCCCAGCGGCAAATAATCAACGAATGTCTCGCTGGTCTCATCGATCAGGGAGCGCCCGCGGCCCGAGGCGGCGTCTACCTCGACCAGGCGATAAAGCTGATGCCCGCGCTGGTTATATTCGAAAGTGAAGCCGCGGCTGTCCGCCCACCACCGGAGAGGGGAAAGTTCGAAGACGTTCGAGAAGAGGGCACCGTCAATCACGATCTGGCGCCGGCCGGCAATGTCGAACAGGACTGGCTGGGGCAGCGGAAGGACATCGCCCGGCCTGGGATAGAATTTTGTTGAATATTCCCGCTCCAACTGGTCCGTCGAAGAATTGAGGTAGCGGACCTCTCGCCTATAGCCGGGGCGAACAAGGTAAGCGGCGAGGTGGCGCGAGTCCGGCGACCAGCTCAGCGTCGAAAAGACGTAGCAATTGCCTTCGGCTCCGTCCCGGCTCAGAGGAACATCCTGCAATCCGTCCTCGCTGCGCAGGAAAACGTTGCAGTTCTTGATATAGGCGATCCATTTGCCGTCGGGCGACGCGTTGCTCTTGTCGGGGTTGTTCTCCGCTGGCGGCGTGTAGCGGTGGCTGAGCTCCCTACGGTCCCCTTTCCTTGCATCGAATGTGGTGCTGGTACAGTCATAGCTTGCAAGGTCGCAGCTCCACCGGGTGTCTTCAATCTGGAAGTCGAGCCTGCGACCATCCTCACTCAGTTCGAAACGGTCGAACGGAAGATTGCCGGCTTGATAGCTCTCATGGCTCACCTTGTTTAGCGCTGCCGCCAGACGCGCCTGATCGAAAGCGGGCCGCTTGAAACCCGTGGCAGCATCGACCTGCATGAACTGCTGCTCGCCGTGGCTAGTCCGGCGGTAGACGAAGGCTTCACCCCCGGTCAGCCAGAAAGGCATTTTGGGGACATTGACAGTGAGCCCGCCATATCGTTCGTTGATCGTAAGTGCGCGCTTGAAATCGGCCGGCGCTAGCGTCGGGTGTAAACTTTTCGAACCCTTGGCCAGCGTCTGAGTTGCCGATCGCCATGCGGCGCGCGTCAAAGCGCCGATCCTGGACATACCTGTTCACTTCTTTCGGTTTTCGGAATGCTAATTTTGAAGTTGGGTTCTCGTCGCCGGTCTGCAGCAGCGCCGAAGCGTCGCCTTGGAGGAGAGCCAGCACGCGGGTGCAGCCAGGCACGCGCAACAGGGGCGCTCCTTGGACATCCAGGCACTGGTTCGGGTGCCGATTGAAGAGTTGGCGTCCGCCGCCGAAACAACCAGGAAAGAGCGTCCATGCAGCCCTGACGCGACTATTTCCCCGCGAGTATGGCCGCTTGCTTTTCTGCATCATCTGAAAGGTCCTGCTCTAGTCGGGCCGGATGTCACCCCGGCAGAAATCATTGTGCTATTTCGACAATCTCCGAGCGATTGCCGCCGGCCCATGACGAGGTTTACCGATAGGGCGCAATATGCGTGCCAAAGGAAAAGCGGTTTAAATACACGGCAATCCGCCTATGTCGCATCCCCAACATCGTCGCACACCGGACAATGCCGGACGAAATTGTCCCGGGGCGTCAAATTGGTTTGATGGTGACCCAAGGAGTTCTGGCTTTATCTGAGGCGTTCGGCCTTTTTCGAAAGCCGGACTCTTCGCGCGTTTCCGACGGCCCGAAGCGCCTGATCAAAGCTGACGGCATTCCCGGGTCTTGGCCTTGCCACAGCAGCACCTGCTGCATCAATTCCGACGGACGCTGTAGAACACCTGCAACACACGGCCCGCAGCAATTTCTCCGGCGCAACGCTGGGGCGACCGCCTTTGGCACTGCAGGCGTACATGCCGGAAAGGATGCCGTCTAGCCGCACCAGCGCTCCATTGATCATCAGCCGGTGCGGGCACCAGGATGACCGGCTGGAACGAAATCTTCCAACCGCTTCATCGTGAACAGCTGCTCCATGAACACATCGCTCCCGTCAATCGAGCCGTCTCGCCAGGGGGATCAATAGTCTGTCTTTGGCGTAGGTATTTCAGCAGCCTGCTGTTAGCGTGCGGACGACGCCGACATCAACCGGCGGACAAATGCGACGAGGGCAACAAGCGCGCCTGACGCAACGCCGCCAGATCAGCCGAGCCCGTGCAGAAGCAGGCGACGGCCAACTGGCGGATGACGATCTCGAAATGCGCGACAACGGCCCCGGTGGACACTGTCGCCGCGCCCAGCACGCTGGCCGCCTGCCCGGCGATGTCCGCGCCCAGGCGGATGGCCTTGGCCACGTCGACGCCATCGCGGATCCCGCCCGACGCGATCAGCTTCACCGTTGGCAGCGCCCGACGCACCGCCTGCACGCTGGTCAGGGTGGAATCCCCCAATCGGCGAATGACATCGCCACTGCACGGTCGGCGGCATTGCGGGCGCGCTCGCCCTCCACTGCGGCCCAACTGGTGCCGCCGGCGCCGGCGACATCGATTACCGCCACGCCCGCCTCGACGAGCGCACAGGCACCGAGGCGGACAGGCCCGCCCCCACTTCCTTGGCCACCATCGGCACGCCCACGATGCGCGCGGCGCCAGCGATCAGCGCCAGGACGCCGCGCCAGTTCGCGGTCGCCCTCCGGCTGTACCGCTTCCTGCAGCGGATTGAGATGGACGATGAGCCCATCGGCCTCCAGCGCGTCCACCGCGCGACGCGCCAGGTCCAGGCCGTCGGCCTCCCGCAGTTGCGCGGCGCCGATATTGGCCAGCAAGGGAATGTCTGGCGCCAGGCGGCGCAGCGCGCGCGTTAGCCCCTGGGAGTTGCGGGATTGCAGGCTCACACGCTGCGAACCGCACATGGCGATCCCCAAGGCTTGCGCTGCCTCGCTCAAATGCCGGTTGATGGCCTCGGCCCGTGGCATGCCGCCGGCCATAGAGCTGATCAGCAGCGGCGCGCGCATAGCCTTGCCCAGCAGCGAGGCGCGCAGGTCGATCTGCGTCAGGTCCAACTCGGGCAGTGCGCAGTGTTCGAAATGGATGTACTCCCAGCCAGCGGCCACCGTGGCCGGCGCCGTTCGCCGATCCAGCACGATGTCCAGATGTTCGTCCTTCCCCGGCTCAGGGCGGTGTCGCTCATGCTCGCTCCATCCGTAGCAGCGGGCGACGGCGTTGCGTCGGATCGAACCGACGGCAGCGCGCCCAAGCCGCCGCCTCCGGCGCGTCCAGGCCGACGCACGCTGGCCTCCCCCTGCAGCGTCGCTGCGATAGCGGCTGGTCGAAGTCTGGTAGTACTGCGCGCGGATCGCCGCCATCGCCTCGATCAACGGTCCCCACGGCGCGGGAAAGCATTCTTCCGCCATCACCCGGTGCAGCATGCGCGTATGGCCGGCCAACTCGTCGTTGAGGAACTCAACCACAGGCATAGCCGGATAGCGCTGCAGAAGCAGGATCGCCGCGTTATCGCCGGCCGACCTGTCCTTGTCGCGTCCATGCAGATCGTTCTGCAGGCGCCCTATCACTGAGATGAGCCGCAGGACCTGGCGAAACGCTGGACGCGCGCGCAAGGTCGCCATGTCCAGCCCCCACAGCAGCGACAGGCAACAGAACACGGTCCCGTAAGCGATCGAATCGATGCCGTTGTGCAGGTACTCGGCGTAAGACCAGCGTCGCGCCCCTGCCGCCTGCGCGTGTCCGGCGCGCAGCGCCGCGCAGTAGCACCGGGTATAGTCGAGAAGCCGAGCATAGTCGTGACGATCGTAAGCGAGCGCAGCCAGCGAAGCGCGCAGCTGAGCGCAGCCCTCGAATCCGGAGAGCACGCACGGTACGCCGTGCCCCAGCGCCTGCTCCAGGGCGGCGAGCTGCTCCGGCGCGATCAGGCCAACGTCGTTGCAATCGTCTAGCCAGAACAGCAGCGCCAGTTCGCGATAGAACGCCACGATCAGCGTTTCGTCCTGCGGATCGCGGCCGGTGCGGGCGCTGGTGTCGCGCAGGCTCGGGTGAATGCGTTGCAGGATATACTGGCCGCCCCTTACCGCTTCCTCAGCATGCTCATCCGCGAAACCGGTCAGGGCACGCCCCCACTCAAGCACCTGCTGCAGCGCGCGTTCGGTCTGGATCATGGCGCCGCCCCTGCTCCCTCGGCTACGACGCGCCGCCCACAACGAAGCGCCAGCCACAACCCGGCGAGACCGCATCTCCGCGCCATAACGGCGATCGCGAAGTTATCGATCCGATTGCCAGTTGCTGATGCAAGCTCTTGTGAACGGCCGTTAGGACCGGCCCGCAGCCTCGCCGGCAGTATCGAGCAATCCGCTTGCGCCGGCTCGCCATAGCAGGCGAGGACGGCAAGGTCGCCGGCGGCAAACGCACGCGAGCACATTGCAAGCGACATCCGCGAACGCGGCGCCGACTGGTCAGCCTCCGCCTCGGTGCCCGCATATGTCCGCGAGTCGAGCAGCGCCTTCGCCACGAAATGAGCAGAACGCCTTACGAGCATCGACCGCCGGCTGCTGCGCATGGGCGATGATGAGGCATGGTCTCGCAGCGGACCCGTTCCGACAGATGCTGCACCAGGGACGAGGCGACCTTATCCAACAAGGCACCACTTGCGCTGTTTGTGGAGACGAGCGTCGGCTGCATCCATGCGGCTGCTTGAGTGGTGAAGACTCTGAACGACGGTTCCTACGGCGCTGCCGGCGCAATCGGCTGCTTGGGGGACGCGTGACGCAGTCAAAGCTCCCCTTGCCAAGCACGGAGCAGGCGAGTGAGAGAGCAGATGAATAGGCGTGTCGCCAATATTTTTGCATTGCTCTAATCGATTATAGTTGTGAGGAGCAATTTGAGACCATTTACTTGCGGCTCAAGTCACCCATAAAAGAAAGCAAGCACCGATTCGGTAGCTTATCCCCTGTCTTTCGCGTACTCGCGGCCGTGGCGCCGGGTGAACGATTGAAGACCGCCGGTCTCACTCGCAGGTGGGCGCCAGGGCGTGGGGCGGTTGGCAAGCCACAGGAGTAGGACAATGTCGAAGGATTCGGGTAAGGGCGATAATCACGGCGGCGGACCGGGCAAGATCGAGATCACGGTGGTGGTGAACGGCCAGCCCACGCAGGTCGAAGCCAATCCCAACCAGCCGCTTCACGTCATTCGTACCAAAGCCCTTGAGAACACGCAGAATGTCGCCCAACCAGCCGAGAATTGGGAATTCAAGGATGAGGCCGGCAACTTGCTCGATGTCGACAAGAAGCTTGGCGACTTCGGTTTCCCGAATACTGTGACCCTGTTCCTCAGCCTGAAGGCGGGCGTCGCAGGTGCCTAAACACCAAAGTGTGGATCCGGAGGTCTCCCGAGCGAAGTTTGATCGGGAGATCGGCCGGTTCCGGCCATATGCTGATGTCTATCGGGCTCAGGGCTGCTTCTTGATCGAGGCGACCTTTCCGCGCGCTTTCTTCATTTTCGCCAGCCCCAAGTTAAAGCCACGGGTGGTCAGCGCAGCGAGCGAGGTCGACTTCACCGACTACGACTTAAGACCACCGTCCGTGGTCTTCGTCGATCCGTTTACGCGTCATCCGATTGCCCGGAAAGATCTATACCTGAAAATGCTTAGACGTCCGCCGCTGCCCGGAACGCCGCCGGAGATGATAGGAGCTCTCATCCAGCAGAACGCCGTGCCGCTGACGGACTTCATCCAGGCCAACAGTCCCGAGGACGAACCATTCCTGTGCATGGCGGGCGTCCGGGAATACCACGACAATCCAGCCCATTCAGGTGATCCATGGCTGCTTCATCGGGGTTCTGGCGAAGGCTGTTTGGCCTTCATCCTGGACAAGATCATCAAGTACGGAATCGTTCCTATAGAGCAGTTGCAGATTCAACTCCAACCGACAATCGTAGGAATGGTGGTATCCCCTCAGGCGATACAAGAATGACTGGTTTGAGAGATGTAACGATCGTGACTCTCCCGCGCGGCTGCATCTCGACCACGCATGGGCATCTGCGCTCAGTTGGTCGCGAGGGCAATGAGGGGATGGCGCTCTGGGTCGGCGTTCAGCAAGAGCGGCACTTTGCCGTAACAGAGACGGTTATCCCGGCGCAGCGTCACATTCGGACAAACGATGGCGTTTGCGTGATCGTTGCGGCCGAAGAACTGCACCGGCTCAATGTCTGGCTCTACAAAAGCGGCCTGAAACTCTTGGCCCAGATTCACAGCCATCCGGGCCGCGCCTACCATTCGACGACGGACGACGCTTATGCGGTTGCTACCACGGTTGGGTGTCTGTCGCTGGTCGTGCCGAATTTCGCCCGCGAGCCTTTCGATTTTGCTCGGGTCGCCGCCTATCGGCTTGACGAAAAGGCCAAATGGAATGCGCTCCCTCCCGCGGCACTGTCGCGAATGATCATGATATCGAGTTGAACAATGGCATTCGCTAACTTCATCGATCGCGCCGCCACGGCGGCATCTCAGGTCCTGGCCGATTTTCATCTGGGAGACTTCAAAGCAGCTCTTGAAAAGCAGGTCGTGGCAGTCGCCTTCGACCATCAGGCCGCTTCCTGCGCCGAAGGCCAGGCGACACTAGATCTTGCGGTGAGATTGCTCGCTAGGCTCTACCCGGTTCTGGCGATACTCCCGCTGGACAGCGCGGCGAGCTCTCAAGCCCAAGCGCTGGAGCGCTTGGCAAAGTCGATCAATCCAAAAGTCGGCATCCGGCGTTCCGGCAAGTCTGCCACCGTCTGCGTCGTTGCAGGGGTAACGCGCCCATCACTCCGGTGCCCGATCTTTTTCGTGGGATCGGACGGTTGGGCGGCAAAGCTGTCGCGTACGGACCCGGTGGGCTCTGGCCCAAGTCTGCTGCCTTATGGAGCTGGCGCCGCCAGTTGCTTCGGCGCCGCCAACGTCTTTCGAACTATCTTCGCTGCCCAGTTGACCGGCGCCGAGTTGGACGAAACCATCGACCTCTCGCTATGCAGCTACGACAAGACCAAAGCCGGAGAGCCTGGCCCGATCGACTTCCCAGTCGACCTTGGCGAAACCCACCTCGTTGGGCTCGGTGCGATAGGCCATGGCTCGCTTTGGGCGCTAGCGAGACAACCCGATCTCAAAGGTCGTCTGCATGTAATCGATCACGAAGCGATCGAACTCTCAAACCTGCAGCGCTACGCATTGGCTGGCCAGGCGGAGATTGGTATGTCCAAAGCGGTTCTTGCAGCCACCGCCCTTAGATCGACTGCCCTTGAGGTCGAGGCGCACCCTCTGACGTGGGCAGAATATGTTGCGCGCCGGGGCAATTGGGTCTTCGACCAAGTGGGTGTGGCGCTTGACACCGCCGCCGACCGTCTGGCTGTCCAAGGTGCACTGCCGCGATGGATCGCAAACGCTTGGACGCAGGAGCACGATCTCGGTATCTCCCGGCATGGTTTCGATGACGGCCAGGCTTGCCTTTGTTGCATGTACCTGCCATCCGGAAAATCCAAGGACGAGCACCAGCTGATTGCCGAGGAACTCGGAATACCGGAAGCACACGAGCAGGTGAAAACGCTCCTGCAGACCAATGCCGGAGTTCCCAACGACTTTGTAGTTCGCGTGGCTACAGCGATGGCTGTGCCGTTTGAACCGCTAGCCCCGTTTGTTGGCCAGCCCCTGCGCTCCTTTTATCAGCAGGCTATCTGCGGCGGTCTGGTGTTCCAGCTTAGCGAAGGAAGTCGCCGCGTTCGAACTGTGGTTCCGATGGCCTTTCAGTCGGTGCTTGCCGGGATTATGCTTGCCGCGGATTTGGTCAAACATAGTGCGGGGTTTCCCATGAGCCCGACGACGAGCACTCGGGTGAATCTTCTGCGCCCCCTTGGCTCTCACTTGCACGATCCGAAGGCCAAGGACTCCAGCGGCCGCTGCATCTGTAGCGACGACGATTTCATTGCCGCTTACAGGCGCAAATACGGCGAGCGCGTTGATCAGGTAAGCGATGTCTCGGCCGCCTAAGCAGACGCGCACCTCTCTGTAGACGCAGGGGGCGCGGCTTGTGGGCGTGACCATGGGCGCCATTATGACACGCTTGGCCCGCTCCTTTGGCGGCCTATCGTCCTCCGCGCATGATCCCTGTTGCCGACGTGATGATCCAGCACCAGCCGCCATGGCACCAGAGGCTGGTCAAACCTCCGTTGTTGGCCGGTTTGGACAGTGCTGCATCAGGTCTCGACCGACGTCTCGACAGTCAGGGCTGCTTCGACGGGTGTGAAGATGTCAACATCGACCCCAGGCGCCCGAATCGTCACAATCAGGGCGTACCGAGCCAGAGCGTCGACGCGTTCCAGGTAAGGCTTCTCCTTCCACCAGCCCCCGACCGGGAACACGCCGATCGCGTCACGCTCGGCGAGATCGGCGGCGCTGCCCGACCAGAAATCGGCGTGCAACGAGCCGCGATCGCGGAAGGTGCCGAGCAGCCACTCTTCTCCGCCTCCAGCAGGCGCCCCTTCCTCCTCGTCCCGAGCGGCCTGATTGATGCGGGCTCGGAATTCGTCGACTGTCTCGGTCGCTGACTTTACTCTGAACCGAAGACCATGGGACGCGTAACGATGCCGGCGGGTCCATCCGCGTTCACCGGGGTTGGGTTCGATGAAATAGGACAGCGTGACGCGGAGCTCGACCTGGGCAGCGCCGAGCGCCGCGAGCTGCTCCTTCGGCCAAGGCAGGCGATGCAGCTTCATGTCACGCGTTTTGGCAGCCGCGCCGCCCTCGCGCTGGAAAGGCTGAAGCTCATCTTCAACGATAAGCGTGAGGTCGTTCACCGTTGACAGAAGCGCGCGCCCAAGATCTGGCACGCCGTAACCATAGCGCCGCACGAGCGCCTGGATCTCGCCCTTCGCTCCGTTGCACGCATCGATGCGTGCGCGCATCGCCGGAGTCCATTCGGCCGAGTGGACGATCAGGGCGCGAACCGTTTCAGGCCACAGCTCGGGGCGCGCTGATAGAATCAGTCCCGCCATCCGTGCGGCATGGGCCGTTGCCGCGCTCGTATCTCCGAGGGTGGTGAAGTGGCGCAGTTCGGGTCGATAGAAAGTGGTCAATATCTGCAGATCGTCGATCGGCTCGCCAGGCAACACACCGTCATGGGCGAGATTGCCGCCTTCGAAGACGACCTCGGGCTTCACCGGCCACTGCCTGTCCCAAACGACCGAAGTGCGACTGCGCGGCGAGAGCTCGCCGACCGGCGCGATCGGAGCGTAGCCCGCAAAGTCGGTGTCAATGATATCGACCTTTTCTGTGAAAGCGCCGACCGTCAGCGCATTCCAGGCCTGAGAAGGATCATCGACTGCTTCCAGATCGTTGCGCGTCAAATGCTCGGCCGGCATGAGGTCATCGCCGATGTTGCCGGCAGAGAGAACGATCAAGCGTCGCTGCTCCTCTTCGAAACAGAGTTGGTCGATAGCGGCAGACCACGATGTGGGCCTTCCACGCGCCGGACTGGCGCTTGTCACAGCCATTGCGATCGCGCGGCGGCGCTCCGGCGCCTGCACCTCGGCGCGGGCGATCGCTTCCGCGGTGATCGCGCCATAGAGTTCTGGATCGTTTGCCTCGTCTTCTGGCGGAAGGATACGGACACTCTCCAGCCGAAAGGGCAATGGAACTGGATCGCCTCCGACCAGGAGCGGGACCAGATCACCGTACAGGCCGACACCTGCCATTCGCGTCCCGTGGCCGCTCCACGCAGGTGTGTCGTCGCTGCCCCATGCCGGTTTGACGGTGTGCCAGTCTTCAACGGCAAGTGCGGGTTCGATCAACGGGTGGGTGCGACGTACGCCGCTGTCGAGAATGCAGACCGCAATATCGGATTGAGGCGGTCTGACGCGCCCGAGAAGCTCGTCGCTCCAGTCCCTTTGCTCCGCGCCACCAAGGCCCATGAAGAAGGACGGCGTATCCTTCGCGCGCCGCAGCTCGGCGACGACATCGCTGTGCGCAATCATGCGGTCGAGCATTGCCGTGCTGGCGAGTGCCAGCATGACCACCCGCTCCGGAAACCTGACCGCATGCGTGCGCAAAGTGATGTTCAGGGCTTCGGCAATGTGCTCGAAGTTCTCGCGGCGACCGTCGCGCAGCCAGACTTCCCACCACACCTGCTCGTCAGCGGCCTGGGGGAAGAGGTCGTCGTGGTCGGTAAACAACGATCGTGCAGTCGCCAGCCTGACTGTCTCCATGCGGGAGACGAGCGGCTCGTTGCGCGGTCTGCCGCGGTCAGTGTCAACGTCTCGATACGCCTCGACTTTCCGCAAATAATAGGCTTGCGCGCTTTGCGGCAGGAACACCGACGCTGTGATGGGAGCACCGGGTTGAGTTGGCTCATGGACGGCGACCAGCTCCATGTGCCGGCGACGATCGGCCAACTGGTCGAGGGCCGCCCGTCCGGACATGGGCAGATCGATCTCGAGGTAAAAGCCAGGCGTGCCGACCGACAGCTGGGGGTCACGCGCCGCAATCTGCTGGCGTGCACTTTCGACCGCTTGTTCGATGGATTGCGTCAAGGCCGCAGCATGCGACGCCCGAT
>NZ_RZPW01000430.1:0-5386 GCF_003998455.1 Mesorhizobium sp. M7A.F.Ca.CA.001.08.2.1
GCTCACGGCCGGGCTGTGTGCGCTGTTGCTGACCACGCCATGGCTGCCCGGCGCCTTCGTGTTCGTGTTCCTGTTCGGCCTCGGCTCCGGCCTCACCAGCATCGTCGGCGGCACCTTGCCGCTCGAACTCTTCGGCCGCGAAGGCTATGGCGCGCGGCTGGGATGGGCGAGCGCTGCCCGTCAGTTCACCTCGGCCTTTGCGCCGTTCGCGCTCGCCTTCATGATGGCGCGGACATCGGTCGCCAATTCCCTGTGGGTGCTGGTAGTCGTCGCCGCGAGCGGCGTCATCGCCTTCCTCGCCATCGCGCTGCTCAGGCGGCGCGGCGGCCCGGCAGCGTTTGCGATTGGCGGCAGCGCGGAAGAGGCGACCTGACCGCCCGCCTTTAGTGCCGCAGAATCTTGCTCAGGAAAGCGCGGCTGCGGTCGGTCTTGGGGTGTGAGAAGAACTCGTCGGGCGTGCCGCTTTCGACGATGGCGCCGGCGTCCATGAACACCACGCGCTGGGCGACCTTGCGGGCAAAGCCCATCTCGTGCGTCACCACCATCATTGTCATGCCTTCCTCGGCGACCGCGACCATGACGTCGAGCACTTCGGAAATCATCTCGGGATCGAGCGCCGAGGTCGGCTCGTCGAACAGCATGATTTTGGGCCGCATGCCGAGGCAACGCGCGATCGCCACGCGCTGCTGCTGGCCGCCGGAGAGCTGTGCTGGATAGGCATTGACCTTGTCGGCGAGGCCTACCTTGGCCAGCAATTCGCGGCCGGCCTTTTCGGCTTCGGCACGCGGGATCTTGCGGACATGGATGGGGGCGAGCGTGACGTTTTCGAGTGCCGTCTTATGCGGGTAGAGGTTGAACGACTGGAAGACGAAGCCGATCTCGGTGCGCAGCTGGGTCATGTTGGTGGCGGGGTCGCCCAGGCGCTGGCCGTCGACGACGAGGTCGCCGTCCTTGATCGCCTCCAGGCCGTTGACGCAGCGGATCAGAGTGCTTTTGCCCGAGCCGCTCGGGCCGCAGACGACGACCACTTCGCGCGGTTCGACGCTGAGCGTGATGTCCTTGAGCACGTTGAGCGAGCCGAACCATTTGTTGACGCCGCGAAAGTCGATCATGCCGGTTTTGGCAAGGCCCGTTTTGGTCATGTTTTCTGGACCTTTGGGGTTGGAAGTCACAACTGCACCTCGCCATGCGCCGCGCCCATGCGCTGCTCCAGCCGGCGGGCCAGCATGATCAGCGGATAGCAGACGATGAAATAGCCGACGCCGACGAGGAAGAACACCAGCAGGCCGTTGGGCACACGCTGCACCACCAGCCAGCCGACGCGGGTGAGGTCGGTGAGGCCGATGGCCGAGACGACGGAAGAATCCTTGATCAGCAGCACATACTGCCCGACCAGCGGCGGCAGCACGATGCGCATGGCCTGCGGTAGCACCAACTGGCGCATGCGCTGCCAGCGCGACAGGCCGGACGCCAGTGCCGCCTCGACCTGGCCGGTCGGTACCGAGCGGATGCCGGCGACGACGATCTCGCAGATGAAGCAGGCAGCCAGATTGGTCAGCGCGATGATGCCGGCGGTGAAGGCGTCGAGCTCGATGCCGAACTCCGGCAGGATGAAGAAGATCAGGAAGATCTGCACCAGGAACGGCGTGCCGCGGATCAGGTCGACCCAGGCGCCGATCAAGCCCGAGATCAGACGGTTGCCGCCGGTCCGCAGGATGCCGAGGGCGAAGCCGAGCAGCGTGCCGAGCACCAGGCTGATCAGCGACAGCAACACGGTCATGCCGAGGCCGCGCAGGGCCAGTGGATAGGAGCCGGCGAGGCTTTGCAGTTGTTGCCAGATCATGTCCGCGCCCCCGCTGTGCCGAGCCAGCGGCTGGAGAGCCCAGCCAGTCCTTTCAGGCCGTAATAGAGCAGCAGATAGAAGGCGGCGATGGTGAGGAAACCTTCCGCCGGCATGAAGCGGTCGGAGGCGAGCAATTGACCGGCGCGCGTCAGTTCCGAAACCGAGATCAGCGACAAAAGGGCGGAATCCTTGACCAGCACGATCGCCTGCCCGAGCAGCGGCGGGATCGTCACCTTGAAGGCTTGCGGCAGGACGACAAGGCGCATGCGCTGGACATAGGTCATGCCCGAAGCGACGCTGGCCTCGACCTGGCCGCGCGGGATCGACAGGATGCCGGCGCGAATGATTTCAGCGATATAGGCGCCGCTGTTCAGCGACAACGCGAGGATGCCGACGACGAGTTCCGGCAGAACGAAGCCGAGCCGGGGCAGGCCGAAATAAAGAAAATAGAGCTGCGCCAGCAAGGGCGTGGCACGCACCGCATCGATATAGGCCTTGGCCGGGGCGCGAAACAGCCAGCCGCGCTGCAGATTCATGGCGCACAGCACGATGCCGACGATGAGCGCGCCGACAAAGGACAGCGCCGACAGCCAAACGGTCGTGACCAGGCCCTGTCCGAACAACGGCAGGTATTCGACGATGGTGCGGAAACTGAAATTTTCGAGCATCGTTGGGTGAAATCCCCAGAGCGCAGGCAACGACAGATGAAACGAAATTCCGGGCGGCTTCGCGGCGTTTAAGATGCGCGCGAAACCGCCTGGATTTATCGCTGCTTAGTGATCCTTCTTCCAGGCGTCGGAATTGACCCAGTAGTCGAGGTTCTTCTGCAGGCGGCCGTCGATAGTGACCTGGTTGAGGAACAGGTTCATCCAGATCAACAGGTCCGGCTCATCATAGCGGGTGGCGAAGGCAAGCGGCTCCTTCGACAGAAGGTCCGGCATGATGGTGAAGGTGCCGGCCGGATAGGCGGTCGACTGGCCCTTGACCGCCGAGACGTCGTTGACGCCGCAATCGGCCTGGCCGTTGTTGACGGCGTCGAGCAGCAGCGGACCGCCACCCTTGTAGCTCTTGATGTCGGCATCGGGGAAGGCGTTCTTGGCTTCCTTCTCGCCGGTGGCGCCGAGCAGCACGGCGATCTTGGTGCCCTTGGCCTTGCAGTCCTCGGTGGTCTTGAACTTGCTGTCGGCCTTGGTGAAGACGGTGCTGCCCGTGTACATGTAAGGCGTGGTGAACGCGACCTTCATGCCGCGCGCCAGCGTCGGTGTCATGTCGGCGACCAGCAGGTCGGCCTTGCCCGACAGCAGCGCCGGGATCAAACCATCCCAGTCGAAGTCGAGGAAGGTGATTTTCACACCCATTTCCTTGGCCATCAGTTCGGCCAGTTCGACCGAACTGCCGGTGCGTTCGCCATTGGCGCCGACCAGCGAGAAGGGCGGTCCCTGGGTCTGCACGGCGACGCGCAATTCGCTGCGCTTGGTGATGTCGTCGAGCGTACCCGCACTGGCCGCAGCGGTGAGCCCGGCGAGCGCAAGCCCGGCGATGAAAAGTCTTCCGGCGATGAAAAGTCTGGCAATCTTCATTTCGGTATTCCTCCCTGTTGTCGTTAATGTGTGCCCGCGGTTCTCCTTGGGCTCCTTTTTGAGCGGCAGCGCCGTTGCCGGCGGCAGCCACCGTTCGAAAATCTTTCGCCTCAGTCCCGTGCCACCGTCTCGGAAACCGTGATGCCACGCCTGGCCAATTCATCGAAGAACCTGATGTCGGGCACATCCAGCAGCGGGTTCAAAAAGCCGGGTCTGGTGATCTCGCCCCTCGCCAGCATCTGCGCCACGATGCTGGCGGGATAGCCGACGCCGAGGCTCATGCCGAACAGGCCGGAAACGAGATCGCGTTCGATGATCAGGTCCGACGTCACCGTCTTGGCGCGGCCGCCTTCGAGGCCGGAAAAGACATTGCGCATCACGCAAAGATCCTTTTCGCCGGGGCCGTATTGCAATTGCGGGCCGAGCAGCCGGCCAAGGAATTCGCGCGGGCTGTTGGAGGTGCCGGGCACCTTGTCCTCAGAGAGGAAACCGAGTTCCTTCAACGGCGCCCAGAAGGCCGACCATCCCGGCCAGCGCAGTGTGTAGCGGCCGGAGCGGCGCAGCCCTTTTGCGGCGTCCAGCATCTCGACATAGTGCAGCGCGTCGCCATTGGGGAAGGCTTCGAGCCTGCCGAGGCCGGCAACCTCGATTTCATGGATGAACGGATTGTCGTGCTGCTGGCCGGCAGGCACTGCGACACGGTTCCCGTCCTCGATCATCACGCTGTCGCGGTTCTGGCTGACCAGGACCATGTCGAAATTCCAGCTCACCTTGTAGCACAGCGGCTTGGCCATCGCCTTCGGCTCGGGGATGCCGCCGCAATAGGAATCGATCGAAGAAATCGAGTCGAACTGCCTGGCGGCGCGCGCGTAGAGCACGAGGTCGATGCCGGGGTCGAGCCCGCATTCGGTCATGATCGAGACACCGGCCTGTTCGGCGGCCGGCGCCAGGTCGGCGATCGACTTGGCGTAATTGGTGGTGACCAGCGGCGTGCGCGTGGCAATCGCGGCCGTTACCGCCTCGCGCATCAGCGGCTGCGGCAACAGGTCGATGACGGCGTCGACATCATCAAGCACAGTGGCCAGGGCCTGGCCGATCGCGCCCTCAGGCACCACGAAGCGCACGCGGGCAAGATCGGTCAGGCCGGCAAGCCGGGCCGGGCCGTCCGCTGCGGTATCGACGCAGACGATTTCCTCGACGCCGTCGCTGGCGACGAGGTCGGTGATTGCCGCCCGACCTTGCAAGCCGAGGCCGCCGAGAACCGCGATCTTCATGCCGGCTCCTTGCGGTCGTCCGACCAGCAGCCTTCCGGCAGGCTGACCCATTTGTTGCAGGACGCCATGACGACGAATGTCTCGCTGCGCACGACTTCGCCTGGCTCGCCGGCGCCGGGGATCAGCTCGCTGGTGACGCGGTAGAGATCGGCGACGTCACCGGCCACCGTCACGTCGACGATGATATCGAAGCGCCCGGTGACCACCGAGGCCGAGTTGACGAAGGGCAGTTCGGCAATGCGCTGCGCCAGTTCGCGGGCCCGGCCGCGCCCTTGGGCATTGATGCCGACAATGGCGGAGATCAGCTCGGGGCGCTCGGTCAGGTTCAGCAGCCCGACGATCTTGAGCAGGTTGCGGTCGAGCAGGTTGCGCAGCCGCGAGCGCACCGTCGGCACCGAAATCGCCAATATCTCGGCGATCCGGTTGATGCCCGGCTGGGCGTCCTGCGACAGCTGTTTGACCAGCCGCCGATCGGTCAGATCGAGATGTTCCCGCAAAGTCCCCGTCTTTCACAAAAGGAAAAAAGTTTGGCGATTTTTTTGCCAATGTGCAAACAAGCTACGTCACGAATATTTGAAAAGCAAGGCAATGATTCAGCGCTGATGGGGATAGGTGCTCGCTGTCCGGCTCACGCCAGCGCTGCCGCCAGCAATTTTGTCTGCGGCGTCAAATCGTCGAAGCGGCGGGGG
>NZ_RZPW01000431.1:0-5383 GCF_003998455.1 Mesorhizobium sp. M7A.F.Ca.CA.001.08.2.1
GTGTGAAGGCGTGGGCCAATTGCCGGCCGGGCAAGGGCAAAACGGCGCGCGAAGCCAGATCGCCCGTCGTCAGTTGAGCGTCGATTCACCCAGCGCATCGACGACAAAGGATGCCGCGATCAGGTCGTCGGCATCGAGACGCAGGGAGCCTCCGTCGCCTCCCATGGCTGAAGCCACTTTTTGAAAGGTCTTCATTTCGTATTCCGTGATCCGGGCGTCCTGCATCCTGGCCCTGAGATCGGCAATGCGCCGATCGAGGGCCGAAGATATCCCTATTTCTCGCTTCGACATGGCAACACTCCTCCCCACCCTTGTTTGCCTCCCGCCTGTCCACTTTTATATGAGGGTCCGCGAATACAGCGGGCCGAACGCGCCGTGCGCGGGAAGGTTCCGAAAAGGCCGAGTAACGAAATAATACGATGGCGCCGAGCCACGCCCGCGGACTTTTCTATATCAGACGCAGCTAATCCTTGACGCCGGCAGATGCCGCCCCAGAATCAGAGCATGGCAATAAAGTCGGCGACGAGGTGGCGGTCATGGCGACGGTGCTGAATCGCGTCACGAAGGACCGCGTCAGCGTGTCGATCCCCGGTCTTCCGCATTCGGTCATTGATCCGGCAACCAGGCTGACCAGGGGCCAGCAGATGGAATTGCCCGGGGACGTTTCGCGGATCGACGGCGACAAGGTCACGGTGTCGCTCGGGCCAATGGTCACGGTGGATCTCGACAAGGTGCGCGTGGTGCAAAGCCGTGTCCCGCCGAAGCGAAGGACCGTCAGGATGTGAACAAGCGAAGCGCCACCGTCTCAGGGATACAACCCCTTACACCCCAGCAGTGCAGAGCTGCACGAGCGATCCTGAAGTGGTCGCAGGTGCGACTCGCCGCGAAGTGCGGCCTCAGCGAAGGAACGATTGGCAGTTTTGAGAGCGGGCGAAGGATTCCCAGTCCCGCCAAGCTGGCTGCCATCCGTCGAGGCTTGGAGGCAGCGGGCGTGGTTTTCATCGATCAGAAGACCGCAGTGACAA
Organism: Mesorhizobium sp. M7A.F.Ca.CA.001.08.2.1; assembly: GCF_003998455.1. Taxonomy (NCBI): domain Bacteria; kingdom Pseudomonadati; phylum Pseudomonadota; class Alphaproteobacteria; order Hyphomicrobiales; family Phyllobacteriaceae; genus Mesorhizobium; species Mesorhizobium sp. M7A.F.Ca.CA.001.08.2.1. Next base: position 1,026 of record NZ_RZPW01000431.1, read on the forward strand.
AGAGCGGTCCGCCTCGCGAAACTATTAGTGGAACATAATTTAGATATCGCTGTTAGACCGCAAAAGGGAGGCGCGCGATGTCACAACATGAAATCGGCATTGTTTCGGACTGGTCGAAATTGGTGGCGGACGATCCTCTGATCGCCGCGGATATAACCCAGCGCCTTTCTGTGCTGCGCGCTTGCAATGACAACGCTGCCACCGCCGCCGACGTCCCGTCGCCCGGCACCGAAACATTTCGGGGTCCCGACATAACCAGCCTCGCAACACCCATCGAGTATCCTCGGCCGATCGTGCTCCTAGCGACGATCTATGCGTCGACGGTCCTGGGGGTAACGCTGCTTCTGGCGGCAGCGGTCTGAGCGCACGAGACCTGATACCGCTCTCTGAAAGCCCATGTCTCCGGTATAAACCGTAACCTATGTGTCCGGAACGGACCGATAGGCTTTGGCGATCCCGACAGGATTCGAACCTGTGACCATCGGCTTAGAAGGCCGGCGCCCCTGCTTATCAAGCCGCGTCTCCGCGTTTCCGCATGTCGCCGCAGCTTACCTCGGCTTACCCAACCTATTGATCTGACGAACTTTTCCTCATCAAATGTGCCTGCAGCTTTCCGGGAGTTAGCAACTTCGGTGCCGACACGGTGCCGACATCCACAGCCGACATTCGAAAGGAGATCACTATGATTGGCACATTTCTTTCCCGATCGTTTATCGACCAGGTGGAACCCGGCGGGAAGCCGGTTGTCCACTATGACGCCCAGTTAAAGGGCTTCGGATTGCGGGGCATGCCGTCCGGCTACAAGTCCTGGATCGTTGAGTACCGCCCCTATGGCGGCGGTCGGCGCGTTGGGTCAAGACGCATGGTCTTGGGATCAGCGGCCACGTTAACCGCCGAGGAAGCGAGGAAGGAAGCCAAACGGATTCTGGCGCTAGTCCGGCTTGGCGGCGATCCGGCGAAAGGACGGGAGAGCGACCGGGAAGCCCCAACCGTCAGGGAGTTTTCCAGGAAGTTCATGGATGACCACGTCAGGGAGAAACGCAAACGCCGTACGGTTGTGATGTACCAGGATCACTTCGACCGTCTGATCAACCCGCTCATCGGATCGCTAAAGATCCATTTGGTTACCAAATCGGACGTCTCATCGATGCACCGGAAAATCGCGAAATCTGGGCAAGGCGGTAGGCGGAGAGAAGGCTCGGCAAACAGAGTTCTGACGACGCTTTCATCGATGTTTGGCTTTGCGATCCGGGAAGATGTTCTACCCGACAATTTCGTCAACCCCGTTACCAGGGTCGAACGGTATCCCGAGAACTACACCGCCCACTATCTCACATTCGAGGAACTTACCAAAGTAGGAGCGGCCCTTAGGATGGGAGAAGCGATCGGCATTCCCTGGCGTATTGGTGAAACCGCTCGGGGGTCCAAACATCTCGCGAAGCCGGAAAACCGCCGCACTATCATCGATCCTCACGCAGCCGCGGCCGTAAGGCTCTTGCTGCTGACGGGGGCGAGAAAGGGAGAGATCCTCAATCTGCGATGGGACGAAGTTGACTTTGAACGGAAGCTTCTCTTGTTGCCGGACAGCAAGACTGGAGAGAAGACCATCCCGCTCAATTCCTTCGCTCTTGCGGTTTTGGCCAACATCCCGCGCATAGGACCTTATGTAATTCCGGGGCGGCGGGATCCGGACAAACCACGGGGCAATATCCAAAAAACCTGGCTATCAATACTCCGGCAGGCGGGCATAGCCCACGCCCGGATCCACGATCTCCGTCATACGCACGCCAGTGTCGGAGTGGCCCAAAGCGTAGGCTTGGCGATAATAGGCAAAATATTGGGGCATACTTCTACCGCAATGACCGCTCGATATTCTCACCTTGAGACCAATCCCGTGCGGCGCGGGTCCGAGAAGATCGGAAGAAGCATAAGTAAAGCTATGGGCCATTAACCAAGCAGCCCGCCGCGACTCCGCGTGGCTGAAGCTTCTTAGGGGAAGACCGATTTTTCCGGATGCACGAGCGTCCGGAAGACTCCCCGCGGAACGAACAATAAACGTCTTTGGGCAATTCCCAGCGCCCCGGAAGAAGCTGCGATCGGGTAGTAGAACTCGATCGGATAGCCCGTTATAGATGTGTCTGTCAGCAACCATGCTGAAGTTGGTAGTCTAGGTGCAAATCCGGCGATCAGGCGGAACGATCGCGCCATCGGCCAGTGCATGACCATGCCGTCATCTGGCCCTCGAAAGGGTCTGCGCCGACGGCGATCTGCCGCTTTCCGCCACTGACTACCTCGCACCTGATCGAGTATTAGAAGAAACCGTGCTTCATCAGCAATCGCATCCAGATCGAAAGGAGCATCCGGAGGGCGGGCCTCTATCTTAGCCGGTCCGGATCGGCACGCGAGCCGACACCAGAATCTGCGCCGCATTATGGCACGAACAACGCCCGGTTTCAAGCCGCTTATAAGTATAGATTGAGTCCTTATCATCTCGCATAAGTATGAATTCGATGCAGCGGAAATTAATCCTTCCGAACGAGGTCAAAATTGTCAGCTTGAGCACCACGCTTACATTGAAGGATCCAATGTTGTCCCAACGTGGAAAGGATAATTATTGACAACTTATTGGACTCTTCTCTTGATTTCCGGTCGCTGATAGGGGTATCTTGGCGTGCAGACAAGATGGGCGTCGTCGCGTTGGGATGAGTGTGGTCAAAAGCCGTCAGCGAATCCGCAAGCCCTCAAACCCGGTGACAGATGCCCAAATATCGATGGCGCCGTGGCCCTAAGGACGCGGAGGTCCGCCCTCGGAGGGCGCATTTCCCAGACGAAGGTTTGTGCGCGGGTACCAAGCGCCAGATTCTATCCACTAGGTCGCACCTCCCGCGTTCCCGCCAATCACAAACGGGACACGGCTGTCGCGCCTTCTCAGCAGCGCGATGGCAAGGAAAGCGATGACCCCGCTCGCGGCAGCGATGACCAGGACCCAGAGGGAATTGGCCACGGATGTCCGCGCCATCAGGAAGGCGAGCGCGAACGGCGCGAATGCCGAGGTGAACTGCCGGGCAGCGCTCGCCCATCCAAGCCGCGCGCCATAGCCTTCGCGGCCGAAGAGCTCGAGCGGCAAGGTGCCGCCGACGATGCTGGTAAGGCCGGAGCCGAGACCGAACAGGAACACGAACAGGAAGGCGCCGGGCAGCCATGGCGTGGTCAGCAGAAGCGTGCACAGCCCGACTGTGAGCAGCGATGCCGCGATGACGGCGAGATGCGTTTGCAGAAGCCGTCCGCCGAACAGCATGTTGATCAGCCGGCTGGCGACCTGCGCCGGGCCAAACAGGGTCGAAACGAAGAGACCCGCCGAGCCAAGCCCTAGTGCTGCCGTGAGCGGCACCATGTGGATGAGGATCGCCGACAGCACGAAGCCCTCGCTGGCGAACCCCGCCAGCATCAAAAGGAACACTGCCCGCTCGCTTCGGGGATCGAGCGCGGCTCCCGCATCATGGGGAGGTCCGCGTTCCTCGGCATGCAACGTGGCCGTCGCGTGGCGGTGCGACAGGCGCATCAGCCAGGCGTGTATCGGAAGGCAGAGCCCGAGATTGGTCGCGGCGAACACCAGATAGACTTCGCGCCAAGTCAGGTGGTCATGCAGCAGGGAAGTGAGCGGCCAGAAAAGGGTCGAGGCGAACCCGGCTATGAGCGTCAGGTGCGTGATGCTCCGTTGCGGCCGCGGCAAGCCGATCTGCACGATCGCCACGAAGGCGGCGCTGTACAGGACAAAACTGGAGGCCAGTTCCATCGCAAGCAGCGCGAGAACGAACGTCACCCGGCCGGGAGCGATCGAACAGAGCCCCAGCGCGAGGGCCGCCGCGACCGAACCGACGGTCATGATGCGCCCGGCACCGAACCGATCGGCCCAGCGTCCTGCCGTTGGCGCGAACAGGCTGCCCGCAAACAGGGAAGCCGATAGGCCTCCGAAGACCCACCCCTCCGAGAGGCCGAATTCCTGCGCCATCGACGGCGCGAGGATCGAAAAGCTGTAGTAGAGCGTGCCGTAACCAATGATCTGGGTCAGCCCGAGCGCCCAGATCGCTTTCGCGAGGACAGGCCGATCAAGCATCGGAGCCAGCCGCCATCCGTTCCCTCGCCTCAGTCCTGGCAGCAGGATTGCCAGTTCCGCAGCCGCATCCCGAGGCACCCTGCGCCTTAGCATCAGCATCTTTCACGCAGCAGGCGTCGACCTCGGCGGGAGCCGGCCCGCCGCAGCAGCCAGCCGTCTCTGCTCCGATGACGACGTCAGCGCTGCAGACCCCGGTCTCGGGCAAGACCAAACGAACCTCGCGGGCCGCTTCGCTATCCCC